>CBFHQG010000013.1:0-37241 GCA_965657825.1 Actinomycetes bacterium
GCTCGAGCGACGACAGCGGCTCCGCCACGTCGGCAGCGCCTTCGCCCACCAGCGAGGCCCCGACGACGAGCGAGCCGGCACCGTCGCCGGATGCCGAGTGCTCGAATGATCAGCTGATCATCGGCACCCTGCTCCCGGCCACGGGTGACCTCGCCTTCCTCGGCCCGCCGGAGTACGCCGGTGTGGACCTGGCAGTCGAGGAGATCGACGCCGGAGGCGGCGTGCTTGGCAAGCCTGTCATCAACGAGTTCGGTGACTCCGGCGACACCAAGACCGACCTTGCCAGCCAGACGATCGACTCCCACATCTCCAAGGGCGTCCAGGTCGTCATCGGTGCCGCATCCTCGGGCGTGACCTCCACGGTGCTCGAGAAGACCACCGTCCAGAACGGGATCCTCATGATCTCGCCGGCCAACACCGCGCCGAGCCTCACCACCGCTCCCGACGACGGCCTGTACTTCCGTACCGCCCCGTCCGACGTGCTGCAGGGTGCGATCGTGGCAGCCGAGGCCATCGACCTGGGCTTCACCGCTGGCGCGACCATCTCACGCGATGATCCCTACGGCAACGGTCTGCGCGAAGCCTTCGTGAAGGACTTCGAGGCTGCCGGTGGCACCATCACGTCGAACCTGAAGTACGACCCCGCTGCTCCGTCGTTCGAGGCCGAGGTGGCCGAGATCGCCGCTGGCAACCCGGAGTTCGTCCAGGTCATCGGCTTCGATGAGACCACGAAGCTCCTGCAGGAGATGATCAAGCAGGGCATCGGCCCGCAGGACGTCCAGGTGTTCCTGGTCGACGGCAACATCTCGACCACGGCGTACGCGGACTTCCCCGCTGGCACGATGGACGGTGTGATCGCCACGGTTCCGACCGGTGATCCCAACTCCGATATCGACGCCTTCAACGAGCGTCTGCTCACCGTTGATCCGGATCTGACGGACTTCGCCTACGGTGCTCAGGCCTACGACGCGACGATGCTGGTCGCCATCGCAGCCCAGTACGCTGGCTGCGCTGACGCCCGCGCCATCGCGAACGCACTGCCCGTCATCGCCAACGAGGCGCCGGGCAACGAGATCTGCTCCACCTGGGATGAGTGCAACGCGATCATCCAGGCGGGTGGCACTCCCAACTACGACGGTGCGACCGGACCGCTGGACTTCAACGAGTACGGCGATCCCAAGGCCGCGACCATCGCGATCGTGGAGTACATCAGCAACACCGAGTTCGAGGAGATCGGACAGGTGACCGCTGAGGTTCCCGTCCCGTAGGGATCTCTCGCACTACCGGGTGTGGCCCGGTCCCCGTCGGGTCACTCTGTCGGGTCAAGGAGGTGCGTGACGCGGTCGGTCAAGGTTCACAGCGGGGCGACAGGTGTGAGCGGAGGCGGGAGGGTCAACATCGAAGATCCATCCCACGGAGTATCGCTGAGTGTTTGCCTGGCCTGGTCGATTCTTTTAGTGTGGTGGGGGTTGCTGTCGCTGCGTCAGCGGCGAAGGATTACGCGGCTTGACCTACCGGAAGGAGTAGTGTGGGACGGCTTCGCGTTATGGCCTTCGCCGGTTGTGTGATCGCGGTGGCCGCCGTGGTGCCCGCACATCCTGGGTTAGCGGTGCCACCTGTACAGACCCAGTCGGTAGCTGCGACGAGCACGCTGGCGGTGATTTCTACGATTCCCGTCGGCTCTCTGGCCACTGGTGTGGCGGTGGATGACGTGGATGACACCGTCTACGTCACCGACATTCAGGGCGGCACCAAGTTGCGCGTGATCAATGGCCGGACCGGCATGGTGGATGCCACGATCAGTGTCGGGGGCAGTTCCTATGGTGTAGCGGTGGATGGCATTGATGACACCGTCTACGTCACCAACTTCGCATCAAACGACGTGTCGGTGATCAACGGCCGGACCTTGACGGGGTTCTTGCTCCCCGTCGGGAACCTTCCCGAAGGTGTGGCGGTGGATCAGGGGGATGACACCGTCTACGTCGCCAACAGCAAAAGCGACAGCAACAGTGTGTCGGTGATCAACGGCCGGACCCGCAACGTAGAGGCCACGATCCCCGTCGGGAACAATCCCTCGGGTGTAGCGGTGGATCAGAACGATGACACCGTCTACGTCGCCAACGAAGGCAGCAACACCGTGTCGGTGATCAACGGCCGGACCCGCAACGTAGAGGCCACGATCCCCGTCGGAACCAATCCCTGGGGTGTCGCAGTGGATGACAGCGATGACACCGCATACGTCACCAACGACAACAGCAACAGCGTGTCAGTGATCAATGGCCGCACCGGGACGGTGGATGACACGATCCCCGTCGGCTCCCATCCCCTTGGTGTGGCGGTGGATCAGGGGGATGACACCGTCTACGTCACCAACCGCAGTGACGGTACGGTGTCGGTGATCAACGGCCGGACCCGCATGGTGGATGACACGATCACCGTCGGGGATGGTCCCCGTTATGTGGCGGTGGATGGGGCGGGTACGAATGCGGGCCTGGTCTACGTCACCAACTACAGCAGCGGCACCGTGTCGGTAATCGCCCGCGTTTCCGCGTCGCTGGGTTCAGCGTCCGCATCGGCTGGCAGCACTGTGACGGTGACCCTGGATGTTCCCCAGGTGGACTATGACGTGGATGACTCCACGATCACGTCGGTGTCTTTCGGTGGCACTCCCGCTACGGGCCTGACTGCCGGGGCGGGGGATGCGTGGACGCTCACGGTGCCGGCTGGTTCGGGCACGGTGCCGGTCATGGTGACCTTCGATGGCGGTCTGACCGCATCGGCGGGGAGCTTCACCTATCCACCACCTCCTGCTCCCACGCCGGCGAGTGCCCCGGTTGATGTGACCGCTACCGGTGGGGATGCTTCGGCGGTCGTGTCGTGGCAAGCCCCCGAATCGTCGGGTTCCTTCCCCGTGACCTATTACCGGGCGGTGTCCTACCCGGCGGGAGGCACCTGCCTGGTGCCAGCACCCGTACTCACCTGCGACATGACCGGACTGGCGAATGGCACCACCTACACCGTGACCGTCCAAGCACTCACCGGGGCCGGGTGGGGAGCCACATCCAGTCCCTCTGATGCGGTCACCCCGCAGCGTCCATCCCAGCCGTCGATCATGATCACCGGCACGCGCGGTGAGGTGCGCGGCAAGCCCGGGGTGGTCGTCACCGGCGCCACGACCGGTTTCGACACCGGAGCGATCCTGCGGCCCTGGATCCGTTTCCCCGGACAAACCTCCTCCACGCAAGGCTCTACCCGCATCCTGGTCGATGTCCAGGGTGGGTTCACGTGGCAGCGTCGCACCGGGAAAACGATCTACATCTCCATCAGAAGCCAAGACCCCATCAGGAGCGAGGACGACACCGTGAAATCAAACCGCCTCATCCTCCGCACGGCCTAGCCACCCACTCAGCGAGTTGACAGCCCCAGGGAAAGCCCGGCCCGCTGCAGCCTCGACACCCAGGGTCCACTGCCATCGTGCTGGTCATGCCCGTCTCCAGTGGGAGCGGCCAGTGACGTTCAGTTCCTCATGGTGCGTTGCCGCGAGCGGTTGGGGCCCGATGGGAATGCGGCCCTCGGCTTAGGCCTGGGCGAGGGTGCCGAGGTACAACTCGACGACCTTCGGGTCGTTTGCGAGTTCTGAGCCAGTACCGGTGTAGGCGTTACGGCCCTGATCCAGGACGTATCCCCGGTCGACGATCTGCAAGCAGCGGCTGGCGTTCTGCTCCACGATGATCACGGTGACACCGGTCTTGTTGATCTCGCGAACTCGAACGAAAACTTCATCCTGTAGTGATGGGGACAGGCCCGCGCTGGGCTCATCGAGCAGTAGCACGCTGGGATCCATCATCAGTGCTCGCCCCATCGCCACCATCTGGCGTTCGCCACCTGACAGTGATCCGGCTCGCTGCTTGCGACGCTCAGCGAGCGCGGGGAAGATGTCAGCGACTCGAGCGAAGTTCTCGTTGAATAATTTCGGCTTCTGATAGCAGCCGACCTGGAGGTTCTCCTCGATGGTCAAGGAGGGGAAGACGTTGTTGTTCTGCGGTACGAAAGCGACTCCCATGGTCACCAATTTGTCGGCGCGAAGATTGGTGATGTCCTTTCCGCGGAGCGTCACCGTGCCCTCGTGAATGCGCACGAGGCCGAACATGGCTTTCAGGAGCGTCGACTTACCCGCACCGTTGGGGCCGATGATGCCGACCAGCTCACCCTCGGTCGCGGTGAGATTGCAGCCATTGAGGATGTTCACTCCGGGGAAGTAGCCGGCCACCAGTTCATGTGCGTAGACCAGGTAGTCGGCGGCATGGGGATCGGTCGAGGGGACGGTCCGGGTGTCCTGGCGGGCGTCGATATCGAGCTCGGTCTCGAACTCGTGCATGTCGTCCGGGCCGGGGATGTTGTCCGGTGTCCCGGCCCGTGGATCGAATCCGCTCATGCTCCGGCCTCCTCCTGCCCGGTGAGGGCCTGTCCTGATTCGGTCAGTGCCGTGTCGTGGTGGGCGCCCAGATAGGCGTCGATCACCCGCTGGTCGCGCATCACCGTCGCCGGAGTGCCTTCGGAGATGATCGCACCCTGGGCCATGACGACGACCCAGTCGCTGACGTCTCGGACCATGTCCATGTCGTGCTCGACGAACATCACGGTGGTGCCCTCCTCGCGGATATCCCGGATGTGATCCAGCAGGCTCTGCTTGAGGGCGGGGTTCACCCCTGCCATCGGCTCGTCCAGCATGATCAGGTCGGGATTGAGCATCAGGGCCCGGGCCATCTCGAGGAGTTTGCGCTGGCCGCCGGACAGCGACCCGGCGAAATCGTCGGCCTTGGCGGCCAGATTGAACCGCTCCAGGAGAGTCATGGCACGTTCGGTGATGGCCTGCTCCTGTGATCCCCAGGTGAACTTGAAGATCGCGGGGAGGATCCGCTCACCGGTCTGGCCGGATGCCCCTAGGCGCATGTTGTCGATGACCTTCAGGCGTGACAGGGACTTGGTGAGCTGGAAGGTGCGCACGAGGCCCTTGCGAGCCAACCGGTTGGGAGCGGTGTTGGTGATGGTCTGACCGTTGTAGGTCCATGATCCATGATCGGAGGTATCGAACCCACTGATCACGTTGAAGAACGTTGACTTGCCTGCCCCGTTCGGCCCGATGAGGGCTGTGATGGCACCGCGCTGAACTTCCAGATGCTCGACGTCGACAGCCCTCAGGCCACCGAACTGGCGCACCACACCGTCGGCGACAAGAACCGGATCGGGTTTGGCGACGCCTGGGCTTGCCTCGATTGTGGACAGCGCCTCAACCGCGGCGCTGCCGATGGCCGTGTCAGCGGGCATCGAGCATCAACTCCTTCCGGTCGCCGAGGATCCCCTGTGGTCGGAAGATCATCAACAGCATGAGGCCGAGCCCGACGAGGATGAAGCGGATCGGACCGATCTGTGTCGTGGTGAGGAACGAGATCACCCCGCTGGAGACGCCCTCCTTGAGGAACTGCTCGACGAACACGAGGAGGAACCAGAAGATGGCCGCGCCGAGGAGCGGCCCCATCACGCGAGCGGTGCCGCCGAGGATGAGCATGACGTACAGGAAGAACGTGAAGTCCGGGACGAAACCGTCCGGCTGCACCGCACCCTTGGCGACCGCGGAGTACATCCCGGCCATCGAGCCGAACACACCACCGAGGATGAGGACCTGCAACTTGAACAGGTAGGTGTTCTTGCCCAGGGAGCGGACGGCATCCTCGTCCTCGCGAATCCCCTTGACCACACGACCCCAGGGGCTGCGCATCAAGGCGAAGGTGAGCAGGGTGATCACCGCGATGATCGCCCAGCCGGTGACGACCAGCCACATGTCGATACGGGTGAACGAGAAGTCGCCGAACCCGATCCGATCGACGGTTTCGGGGAAGGGGTTCAGCGCGTAGAAGTCGGCTCCGATGGGTCCGGTGACACCCTGGGCGCCACCGAGGAAGTCGATGGACTTCGAGGCGAATCGGATGATCTCGCTGGCCGCGATGGTCACGATAGCCAGGTAATCGGCGCGCAGTCGCAGGGTCGGGATGCCGAGCAGGAGTGCGAGTGCTACTCCCAGCAGGATCCCGATAATGATGCCCAGCCACAGGCTCGAGCCGACTTTCACGACGGTCGCGCCCACGGAGTAGGCACCGATGGCGACGAAACCGACCTGGCCGAAGTTGAGGAGGCCGCCGTAGCCGAACTGGACGTTCAGGCCGATAGCAGCGATGCAGTAGATAATCGCCGTGACACCGATCGCCTGCGTCAGTGATTGGGAGAGGATGAATCCGAAGTCCATGGTCTAGCCCACCCTCTCCCGTCGGCCGAGTAGTCCTTGCGGTCTGATGAGCAGCAGGATGATCATGAGGAACAGTGCTGCAGCGGTCTTCAACTCCGTGGGCACCAGAAGCGTCGACAGCTGCACGGTGATGCCCACGACGAAGGATCCGAGGATCGCTCCACCGATCGTGCCGAGGCCACCGAGCACAACCGCGGCGAAGAAGGTCAGCAGCAGGTACTGGCCCATCGTCCACACGACGTTCTGGGTGAGGCCGAGGAACACGCCCGCATAGGCTGCCAAGGCAGCGCCGAGGATCCACACCGCGGAGATGACGAGTTCGACGTTGACACCCGAGGCTGATGCGAGCGCCGGGTTGTCTGAGACCGCGCGAGTGGCCTTGCCGAGGCGGGAGGCTTTCAGCCACCACACCGTCACGATGAGGACGACGATCGCGATGGCGGAGAGAATCAATTCCTTGGGTGTCACGAAGATCGGCCCGAGGTCGATAGGGGCCTGTCCTGCGAACTGCTCGAAGCTCTTGGGTGCTCCTCCGAAGAAGAACACGATCAGGTAGCGCACGGTGATGGCCAGGCCGATCGAGACGATCATCGCAGCGATGAGCCCGGTGCCCTTGCGTCGTAGGGGTTTCCACAGAATCTGGTTCTGCCCCCAACCCCACAGGATCGCGCTGATGAGGATAGCGATGGGTGCGGCGATGATGATGTTCAAGCCACCGGCGGTGTTGAGGACCAGGGCGGTGAACGCGCCCACGGTGAGCAATTCGCCATGGGAGAAGTTGGTGAGCCCGGTGGTGCCGAAGATCAGGCTCAGGCCCAGGGAGGCCAGCGCGATGATGAACGACAGCACGATGCCGCCGAAGAGCAGTTGGAGGACGCGCTCGAGGGTGATGCTCGAACCGCCACCCCCGCCACCACCACCTTCGCCGAGTCGGAAGATGACGGTCTTGTCGCGGCTGAGGATCTGCACCTCCCTGACGTTGCCCTCGATCACCGGTTTCGTCACGGTCGCTTCATCCAGCGTCACCGTCACGGTGGAGTTTGCTGGTACCGGAATGAGAGCGAGCCCCTCACCATCGGTGACCCCGGCGGCGGAGAACCCATCGGGTCCTTCGACGGTGACCGCCGCGTCCGGGATCGCATTGCGTTCCTCGTCTTGGACCCGGACCGTCAATTGCAGATCCTCGGCCAATGCAGCCGGTGCGAGACCCAGGCTCACGCCGAACCCGAGGAGGCCGACGATGGCGAGTCTCAGGAGCCAGCGGGGGGATAGTCCTCTCGTGCTCCGGTGCACACGCCCTCCTCGTCGCTTCCTCACGTGCTGTCGATCGGTGGCAGTGTTCGAACACCTGCGCGAGCACATGCATGCAGCGAGGCGTTATGAACGCGAGCGAGCATATCGGCGTTCGGCGGTGGTGTGTTCCCTTTTCGTGACCGAAAGGTCACGATCCCGTCGCATCACGTTCCCCTGGTCCCAACCTTGGGGTCGTCCGGACCCGGATCCGAGCACGTGGAGGACGCGGGACTTCCATCGCAGTGCGGCCTACAGGTCGCGAAGTAGGCAGGTCAGCCGTGCGGTGCAGATGGCGCGACCATCGTCGTCACTGATGGCGATGGAGTAGGTGGCCAGGGTGCGGCCGAGGCTGAGCGGGCTTGCGATCGCGGTGACGTAGCCGTCTCGGGCGCTGCGGTGATGGGTGCAGGACAGTTCGATTCCGACGGCGTAGCGGCCCTCACCGGCGTGCAGATTGGAGGCCACCGACCCGACTGACTCGGCGAGGACCGCACTGGCGCCGCCATGAAGCAGACCGAAGGGTTGGGTGTTGCCGGCGACCGGCATTCGCGCGACTGTTCGATCGGCCCCGACCTCCACCCACTCGATGCCCATGCGGTCACCGAGCCCTCCGCGGTCCATCGCGATGATGTGGTCGAGCACGGTGTGCTCCTGTGGTGCAGAGGGGTCGCTGCTGAGCTGGCCCTCGATGGTCGGGTCGCCTGGGGTCTCTGCCATACCGCCACAGCCTAGGATCTACCGGCATGGGCGCTGCTCGAACGGGTGATACACCAGGGACGACGCCCAGCGAACGGATCCTGCTCCTCGACGGTCATTCACTGGCCTATCGAGCTTTCTACGCACTGCCGGAGGAGAACTTCTCGACGTCGACCGGGCAGTCGACGAATGCGGTCTACGGATTCGCTTCGATGCTGCTCAACACACTGCGAGATGAGCAACCCACCCACGTCGCGGTGGCCTTCGATGTCTCTCGCACCACCTTCCGCACGGAGGCCTACCCCGAGTACAAGGCGACGCGCGCCTCGAGCCCGGAGGGATTCAAAGGGCAGGTCGACCTCATCAGGGAATTGCTCGACGTTCTGGGCATCACCCGTGTCGAGATGCCCGGTTACGAGGCCGATGACCTGCTTGCGACCCTCGCCACGCGTGCCAGGGGCGCGGGCTTGGAAACATTCATCGTGACCGGTGATCGTGATGCCCTGCAGTTGGTCGACGACACCACCACGGTGCTGTATCCCCGGAAGGGCGTCTCGGACCTGGCTCGGATGACCCCGGCGGCGGTCGAGGAGAAGTACGGGCTGTCACCGGCTCAGTACCCCGACTTCGCGGCTTTGCGGGGAGACCCGAGTGACAATCTGCCCGGGATCCCAGGCGTGGGTGAGAAGACCGCGACGAAGTGGATCACCGCCTACGGCAGTCTTACCGGCCTGGTTGACCATGTCGATGAGGTCACGGGCAAGGTGGGGGATGCACTTCGGGAGGCGCTGCCGCAGGTTCTCGTCAATCGACAGCTGACCGAACTCGTCCGCGATGTCCCCCTCGAGTTGGACCCTCGGGATTGCCGCCTCGTAGTTCCGGATGCCCATGCGGTGGACGAGATTCTGCAGGCACTGGAGTTCCGGGCGCTGCGTGATCGCATCCGAAGCGTGTTGGGCATCGAGCAGGAGATCCGGGCGACCGCACCGGCCCCGGTGGTCGAGCGGCACGAGGTGCCCGCGGGGGGCTGGCCGGAGTGGCTGGCCGCTATCCCCGCCGCCGCGGTCGCCTTCGCTGGCAGATGGGGTGCGGGGACTGGTGACCTGACACATGTTGCCCTGTGTCCGGTCGACGTCGAGACCACCGGGCAGGTCGCTGGACGTGCGGGGCAGGCTGTGGTTGTCGCAGCGCTGGAGGTGATGACCCCGGCCGATGCGTCGGCGTTGGCCGACTGGCTGGCTGATCCGGATCGGCTGATCGTCGGCCACGACCTCAAGGGGCCGCTCCTGGCGACATTGAGCCTGGGGTGGGCGGTCGAGGGGATCGTCTTCGATACGGGACTGGCGGCGTACCTCCTGGCGTCCGGGCAGCGCACAGCGGCTCTCGCTGATCTCGTACAGCGCTACCTCGACCGCAGTCTCGGCTCCCAGTCGGCCGGAGACGAGCAACTATCACTCGGTGACGATCAGGCCGGCGACGTTGCGATCGGTCTGGCCGATGAGGCGGCTGCGATCGCTGATTTGTCCGGCGTCCTGGCGAGGAGACTCACAGAGGTGGGTGGTGAAGCGCTCCTGCAGGACATCGAGATTCCGGTGACGGTGACCCTGGCGCAGATGGAGCACGCGGGTATCGCTGTGGACACCGGGGAATTGACCGGCCTGTCCGCACGGTTCGGCGCACAGGCGCAGGAGTGGCAGCGCAAGGCGTTCACCATCGCCGGTCGCGAGTTCACGATGGGATCACCGAAACAACTGCAGCAGATCCTCTTCGACGAGCGAGGTCTGCCGAAGACGAAGAAGATCAAAACCGGTTACACCACGGATGCTGAGAGTCTGCAGTCGTTGTACGCGCAGACCGAGGATCCCATTCTCGAGTGCATCCTGGGATGGCGGGACGTCACGAAACTGCGCCAGACCGTCGACGGTCTGTTGCCCCTGGTGGATGCACACTCTCGTATCCATACGACGTTCCAGCAGACCGTGGCGGCCACCGGTCGCCTGTCCAGCAGCGATCCGAATCTGCAGAACATCCCGGTCCGCACGGAGGCGGGCCGCCAGATCAGAGGTTGTTTCGTCGTCGGGGAGGGCTTCGAGACGCTGCTCACCGCCGACTACAGCCAGATCGAAATGCGCATCATGGCCCATCTGTCCCGTGACGCAGGTCTGATCGAGGCGTTCGCCGAGGGTGAGGACCTGCACTCCACTGTGGCTGCTCGAGTATTCGACGTCGATCCCACAGACGTCGACGCCGAGATGCGCCGCCGAATCAAGGCGATGTCCTATGGGTTGGCGTACGGGTTATCGGCCTACGGTCTCGGGCAGCAACTGGGCATCGATCCAGGAGAGGCGAAAGGCCTCATGGACGACTACTTCGCCCGGTTCGGCGGTGTTCGGGACTATCTGGCCGATGTCGTGGAGGAGGCACGTGGCGTCGGATACACCGAGACGATGCTGGGGCGGCGCCGCTACCTGCCCGATCTGACCAGCGATCAGCGGCAGCGCCGTGAGATGGCGGAGCGGATGGCGCTGAATGCTCCGATCCAGGGCTCGGCCGCTGACATCATCAAGATCGCGATGATCAATGTGCATCGCGCCCTGCAGCAGGAGGACCTGCAGTCACGCCTGCTCCTGCAGGTGCACGATGAGCTGGTCGTGGAGGTCGCCGAGGGGGAGGTGCAGCGGGTGCGCGATCTGGTCGTGGAGACCATGTCCGCCGCTGTTGCCCTCGATGTGCCCCTCGATGTCTCCGTGGGGGTCGGTCGGACCTGGGAGTCGGCCGGGCACTGATTCCCGGGCGCGAAGCATCCGACATTTACTGGCAGGTTGTGTCGACAGTGCAGGCGTGTCGATCTGGCTAACTCGCGGCCATCTGGGGTTCATGCATGCCAGACTGCGCCCATGCGATGGAATGGGGTTCTCGCGTCCTTGGCGGTTTCCGGTCTGCTGGTGGCCGGGTGTTCGGCGGCAGCGTCGGCACCCGAGCGCGACACCAGCACCGACGTGCCCTTCACCGGCTGTGACTCGGTGGCCTGCACGGGGACGATCGAGGGGGCTGATTACGAGATCGTCATGCCGCCGACCTGGAACGGCACGTTGCTGATCTACTCCCACGGATATCGTCCGGCGGAGCCGTTCCCTCCGACCTTCGATCCGATCGTGCGGACCGCCTCCCCGGCACCGGGCTGGGATAGCGGCGATCGTTCGGTCGGCGAGGCGCTTTTGGAGCGCGGCTACGCCCTGGCCGGCTCGGCGTACGCATCGAATGGCTGGGCTGTCGAGGATGGTGTCGCTGCTGCGGGTCAACTCCACGATTACTTCGCTCAGAACATCGCGCAACCCAAGCGGACCCTGGTCTGGGGTGACTCCCTCGGTGGACTCATCACCGCGGTCCTGGCCGAACAGGAGACGGATTGGATCGACGGCGCCGCCCCCCTGTGCGGTGTGGTCGCCGGACTCGTAGCGAACATCGACCTGGCCTTCGATGTGGCATACGCCATCCAGCAGTTGATCTATCCCGAGATGAAGATCGCTGATTACGCCACATACGAGGAAGCGGTGATGGCATGGGAGGGTGCCGCATCCCGACTCCTGGCAGGGGCGCAGGAACAGGACACCGAGGTGATCGCGAAGATCTTCACCATCGCCGCCATCGTCGACGCGCCGAGCAAGACGCGCACCTACGATGGATCGGGAATCGTCAGCCAGGTTTCGGGGACGATCGAGAATCTGCTCACCGTCCTGGGATACGCAACGGTGGGCCGTTACGACATCGAGCAGCGGTACGGCGGCAACGTGTCGGGCAATGAGTTGGCCGACTACGCCTCGCGGGTCAGTGAGTCCGAGCGTGAGTCCATCAACACCCTCGGAGGTGAGGGCGCTGCGGGACGTTTCCTGAGCATCCTCGATAACGGTCCGCGGGTCGCGGCAGACCCGACAGCACGTGCGGCGGCCTTGGAGAACGGTGGCAATCCGACCGGACGCATCCAGGTACCCGTCTTGACCATGCACACCGCTGATGACTGGGTCATCTCGCAGAACGAGACGTTCTACCGCAACCGATTCGATGCTGCGGCGGCTTCGGGGCTGGCCCGGGCTGACCTGGTGCAGACCTTCACCGTTCCACCGCCCGAGTACAGCACCGAGGCGGGAGCTCCCTACGGTGCCGGACACTGCAACTTCACCCTGCAATCGCGCCTTGCCGTGGTCGACCTGCTCGATCGTTGGGTGCGCGAGGGTGTCTACCCGGCGCAGGGCGCTATCGCCACAGCGATGGGTCCGGATAGTGGCTACAACCCGGTGTACCTGCCGGGCCCGTGGCCGGCGCCGGAGGCGGTCGTCCCGGTCGGCTGACAGATGAGGTAAGCGCAAAATCCGCAACACCTCCCTCGTGGAGAATGTGCGAATTGTTGCGGATTTCAGTTCCGGCGCTCGACGATGAGGGCTTGGGTGAGTCCTGCGATCACGAGAGCACCCCCGGCGATCGCCGCGCTCGTGGCCAGGCCACCCACGGTGCGCGGCAGGACCACCACGGCCAGCACCAGCAGCACGCCGATGGCCCCCCACACCGCGATGACCGCCACTCGATCATCGACGGCGAGCCGTGACAGCAGGAGTGCCTGGGCCAGGGAGAACAGCGCCCCGATCGCGGCGAACAGCCACGCCAGGGGTACCAGGGCCGTGTAGTCCGGGCCACCCGCGATCGCGACGGCGAGTCCGGGAAGCAGGGCCGTGGCGACGACGACCAACGCACCCAGACCGCCCACTGCGACGACGGTGACGAGCAGGGCGCGGGAACGTCGAGCGTCGGCCAGTCGCGGAAAGGCCACCACGCCGACGAACTGGGGTAGCCAGAAGGCCACCTTCGCGATCACTGCGCCCACTCCGTACAAGCCCGCCTCCGTCGCGTCGAGCAGGGCTCGGGCGACGATGACGTCGATATTGGTGAGGATGAACAGCGCGAGCAGGGCGTGGGTGGCGTGGGCGACCTGCCCGACGAGGTGCTCGATGCGGACATGCCCGGCAGGGGAGAGGGCAGTGACCGCCAGGCGGCCGACCACGGCACCGGCGGCAGTTCCGAGGAATATCCCGATGATGGTGGTGGTGGCGGTCTGCCCGACCACGGCACCGGCGACCCCACCGATACCGCGCCCCACGCCGACGGCGGCGTACACCAGGGCCAACCGGCCGTAGGCCTCTCGTCCCTGTGCGATCCCCAACTGGGCGCCAATCCAGGTCAGGGGGAGCAGTGTGGCGGCGACCCACAGCAGCGGCCACCACGTCGTCAACTGAAGGATCCACATCAGCGCGGGAGAGATGACCAGGGTGGCGCCGGCCACGGCGAGCGCCATCACCAGCGAGGAGCGCAATGCGGTGTGGGCGGCCGCGCCTCGGTCGGGAAGCGGCAGGGTGACGATCTGGCGAGCGATAACCGCCTGGAGTCCAAGGGCCACCACATTGCCGATCAGCAGTAGCCCGAGGAGTGCAGCGAGCACCCCGAACTCGTCGGGACCCAGGGCACGCGCGGCGATGATGCTGACCAGATAGGCCAGGACCTGAGCCAAGCCGAGGGCGGCGGCTACGACGAGCGTGCCCCTCGCCAGGGGCAGGCTGGATTGCGTCGTCTGGGGCGCCGGTGGGCTCACCGGTGCCACGATAGTGCGCTATGGGCACCCGTCACGGAGCGCGCGATGATCCCGCGCGGGCGGCCGAGGCGCGGATGCTGGCCGGGTGGCGCTGGGGATGGTGTGAATCCCGACTGCGTGAGTCCTGGTCGCAGGGGCTGGCGATGGCCGGCCTGTGGAGCACGATCTTGACCATCGTGCTGCTCGGACCGGCGCTTCGGCCAGGTTTCACCCTGTCCTACGACATGGTGTTCGTGCCGCGTCAGACCCTGCTGCCTGGCTCCCTGGGCCTGGGTGGTGGCCTGCCGCGCGCCGTTCCGCAGGATGCCGTCGTCGCCGCACTGTCGACCGTGATCGATGGGGCCTGGCTTCAGCACGGAATCCTGCTGGCGATCGGCATCCTCGCCGGGATCGGCGTCGCCCGGCTGGTCAGGCCCGTCGGTCGGGGTGCCCAGCTGGTGGCGGCGACCTTGGCGATCTGGAACCCGTTCGTGGTCGAACGCCTGGTGCAGGGTCACTGGGGGCTGCTGTGGGCGTACGCGCTCACCCCCTGGGCTGTGCATGCGGCGATCCGGATGCGGCGGACGAATACCCGATGGCGCGCCCTGATCGGCTGGTATGCCGCTGCCGCGCTCGTCCCCTCCGGGGGCCTGCTGATCGTGATCGTGTCCCTGCCTATCGCGGTGACCTCACGCACCGTGGACCTGCGGCGCAGGGTGGCGGTCATGGGGGGAGCGATCGCGGTCAACCTGCCGTGGATCCTCCCGGCACTGCTCCACCCCGATTCCGGCGCGGCCGATGATGCCGGGGCAGGTGTGTTCGCGCTGCGCGCCGAGGGACCATGGGGTCCGATCCTCACGGCGCTCGGTGGGGGAGGGCTGTGGAACTCCGAGGCCGTGCCAGCCTCGCGGGGCACCGCGCTGGCAGTCGCGCTCACCGTGGTGGTCTGGATGGCGGCCGTCGCGGGATGGCAACGAGGGCGGCACCTGATGGGGCAGGCGGCCATCGTGTGGTGGACGGTGCTCGCTGCGATCGGGATCGTTCTCGCCAGTGCATCCGCGCTCGCCCCCCCGATCTGGACGGAGTTCATCTCCTCGATTCCTGGCGGCGGACTAGCCAGGGATGCGCACAAATTGCTGGCGCCACTTGTTCTGCTCCTCGCGGTACTGGCCGCTCTTGGCGCAGCCCGCGCGTGGTCGGTGATCGCAGATCGGACCTCGCGCGCAGCCGTCATCGTGGCGGCTTTCCTGCTCCCGGTTGCTCTCCTCCCGGACGCGGCTCTCGGTATCGGCGGGCGACTTGCGGCGGTGGAGTATCCGCCGCAGTGGGAGCTGATGCGAGAGGTTCTGGCAGTTGACCCGCGAGAGGGTGATGTCGTCGTGCTCCCGTGGTCCTCGTTTCGCCAGTACGACTTCAACGCTGGACGAACGGTGCTCGATCCGGCACCACGATGGCTCACGCGGTCCTCGATCTCCTCAGATGACCTCCCGGTTTCGCGGTCCGAGGAGATCATCGTGGTCCCGGGAGACGATCCCCGCTCTCGACGCATAGGCGAGGCCCTGGCAACCGCGACCCCCTTGATCGAGGTCATGCCCGAACTCGGTGCTCGATGGGTGCTCGTCGAGATCGGCCAATCGCCGGAGGTGGACCCCCTCGTGCTGGAAGGGCTCGTCGAGCAGTGGCGGCAGGGCGATCTGGTCGTTCTGGAGATCCCCACCGACTCGACCCAGGCACGCATGATCGAGGTGCCAGGTTGGCCTGGCGGATCGGTGTGGGTCATCGGGACCGATCTCGCCGTTCTGGCGGGGCTGGTCCTCCTCGCCGTCTCATCGCTGCTCGCACGACGGCGCACCGACTGGGATCATCACCCCGGTTGACCCCCGCAGCCCGGATTCGCCTGCTAGCCTGACCCCGGCGCCAACCCTGGTGCTCGAAGTGAGGTGGACGGACATGGGCGTAGTGATCGGGCCGATCGTGGCAGCGGTCGTCGGTGCCGTGCTGGCTGGTGGCGCCGCATTCGGCATCATCTCCTCCCAGACCTCTGTTCCCCCGACAGTCGACGCCCCCTACGTGGTGTACGGCTCCACCAACTGATCGACGGCCAGGTAGCCAGGGCCGGTGCGGGCCCTATCCGGTTGAGGTGGCCGAGCGTCCCTTACGCGAAGCGCTACGACTGCGGACCGTGTCCTCCAGGACCGCCTCGAAGGCTGCGGTGCTCTGCTCCCAATCGAATTGCGCGGCTCTTCGGTGTGCGGCAATGCCCATCTCATCGCGAAGCGGACGGTTGCTGAGCAGTCGATGGAGTGCGCGGGTGAGGTCGTCGGCGTCGTAGCCGGGTCCCACTAGAAGGCCTGTCTGCTCATGCTGGATGGATTCGCTGACACCGCCGGCTTGTTCGTAGGCGACCGCTGGCACACCTCTTGCAGCCGCTTCCATGACGACGAGGCCCCAGCCCTCTTTCAGGGAGGGCAGTGCGAGGACCCAGGACTCGCGGAGCACCTGATCGCGCGTGTGATCATCGACGTAACCGGTGAAGGTCACGATGTCGTCGAGGCGCAGTTCGCGGCAACGCTCATGCAGTTGGGGTGCCCACCATCCGTCACCCACGATGAGCACCTGCAGGTGAGGGATCACATCGCGCAGGCGGTGGGCCGCATGCAGTACGTGTTCGACCTGCTTATGCGGCACCAGCCGACCCAGCACGGTGATGGTGGGTCGTGGCGAAACCCGTTCGTGCTGGATAGGGCCGGCATCATGCGCACTCACCCCGTTGTGGACCACGGTGATGCGTGAAGGGTCGACGCCCAGCCCAGCAAGCTCGGCACGTGTGGTCGAGGACACCGCGACATACGGGCGGTTGCGGTAGACCCAGGGTGCGACACGGGATTCCAGCCACCACCCTGCTCGCCGACGGATGGGGTCGTAGATCACCGGCCACTGCTCCCGATGCACGTGGTGGACCAGGACGACCACCGGTGCGGACGTCGCGTACGTCGAGAAGAACGGCACTCCGTTCTGAGTGTCGACCACGACATCGAGCGGCCCGAGGTCTCCCGACCGCAGCAGTCGTCTGGCTTGGCCGTACACGCCCAACTTGCTGCCCGATCGACGGAATCGAACCCCTTCGCGGATCTCACCGTCGGGAGCGCGATCGTGTTGGGCGCACACGATCGTCACCTCGTGCCCGCGTGCCACTAATCCCGAGGCGATCCGTTCGAGGAACACCTCCGATCCACCCCCTTCGGGATGGGAAGTGTCGCGCCAGTTCAACCACGCGATCCGCATCGCCACACCGTAGCCTGGGAAACCACGGCCGCGGGTGGGGTACCGTCGGCCGGTGCCGGGGATTTTCGCGAGCGAGGGCCAGGATCGGAGTGCGTGGCGCCCGACTCTGGCGCGGTCCCGTTCCCTCTTCTCGGCCTTCCTCGTCGAGCAGTCCGATCCCGATCGGTTCTATCTCGCCCTCGCCGAGGACTCCGCGGGGCAGGTGGATTCCTGGCATCCGCTCGACGGTGCCCTCGTGCTCGATGTGGGCGGTGGCCCCGGGTACTTCGAGGATGCGTTCACCGATCGAGGTGCCCGTTACGTCGCGGTCGATGCTGATGCCGGGGAGATGCGATTGCACGGGCGCACCCCCTCCCGACGCACGGTCCAGGCTGATGGGACGAAGCTGCCCTTCCCCGACGGCACATTCGATGTCGTCTACTCCTCGAACGTCGCTGAGCATGTCGCCGACCCGTGGCGGATGGCCGATGAGATGGTCCGGGTGACCAGGCCCGGCGGCACGATCGTGCTGTCCTACACCCTGTGGTGGGGTCCCTGGGGTGGCCACGAGACTTCGCCGTGGCACCTGCTCGGCGGAGAGTTCGCGGCACGCCGCTATCGGCGTCGCCGCGGCCATGAACCGAAGAACGTCTACGGCCATTCGCTGTTCGCCCTGACCGCTGCCGAAGGCATCCGCTGGGCGCACCGCCAGCCCGATGCCCGACTCGTCGCGGCTGCTCCGCGGTACCACCCCGGCTGGGCCGGCATCGTGATCCGCATACCCCTGCTGCGCGAGGTGGCCTGCTGGAACACGATGCTCGTGCTGCGTCGTCGGGGTGCCCGGTGAATACACCGGTCCCTTCGTCACCCGCGGGGGAGTCGCACCTGCAGTCCGCACAGGGAGCTGAGCAGTCAGACGGGCCGGGTGCCACGCTGCGATGGCGATGGGCGGCTGCGTGCCTCGGGTTGGTGGCGCTCATGTTTGTCCAGGACCCCGGGCGCATCGCGGCGGACACGAAGCTGGACCTGGTGGTCAACCCTGCAGGGCTGCTCGCCCGGGCTCTCGATCTGTGGGAACCCCTCGGTTTCCTCGGTCAACTGACCAATCAGGGGTACGGCTACCTGTTCCCGCTCGGGCCCTTCTACGTGGTCGGCGACCTCCTCGCGGTGCCCGATTGGGTGGTCCAGCGACTGTGGTGGTCGACCCTCGTGGTGGTGGCATTCCTCGGGATCGTCCGACTGGCACGGTTACTCGGTGTGGCCGGGTTCGCTCCTCGGCTGATCGCTGGGCTCGCCTTCGCCCTCGGCCCCCGGATGGTCACCGAGTTGGGCGTTCTCTCCGTCGAAGTGCTGCCCTATGCCGTGGCGCCCTGGGTGCTCATCCCGCTCGTTGCGGTCGCCGGCGGTGGCTCCTATCGGCGAGCTGCCGCATGGTCGGGGCTCGCTGTCCTGGCCGCGGGCGGAGTGAACGCCGTGGCCAGTGCCGCGGTGCTACCGCTGGCGGCCTGGTGGATCCTCACCCGGTTCACCGGCCGGGCTCGGTGGATCCTCGCTGGCTGGTGGTCGGCGGCGGTCGTGGCAGCGACCCTGTGGTGGGCGCTTCCCCTGCTCATCCTGGGCCGGTACTCGCCACCCTTCCTGGACTGGATCGAGTCAGCGTCGGTGACCACATCGATCACGGCTCCTGACACGGTGCTGCGCGGCACCTCCCAGTGGGTGGCCTACATCGCCGACGGTGGCGGGCCGGTGTGGCCGAGCGGGTGGGGCCTGGTCACGCAGCCCCTGTTGATCCTCGCGACCGGGATCCTCGCGACCATCGGAGTGGCTGGGCTGGCGCTGCGCTCGACCCCCTGGCGGACGTTCCTGCTCGGCGGCCTCCTGATCGGCTGGGTGCTGGTCGGTATCGGTCATGTCGGCAGCTGGCCCGGGCTAGGTGCAGAGTCCCTACGCGATCTGCTGGATGGTGTGCTGGCTCCGCTGCGTAACACGCACAAGTTCGAGGTGCTCGTCCGCCTGCCGGTTGCGATCGGCATCGGATTCGCCCTCCAGCGAGTGCTGGATCGCCGAACCCGACGGTTTCGGAGCTTCGCACCCCTCGCGAGCGTCGGACTCGCGGTGCTCGTGGTCGTCTCGGCACTGCCCGCGTTCACCGGCGGTCTCACTCGGGATCGCAGTTTCGCCTCGCTGCCGGAGTACTGGTCGGATGCCTCGACCTGGTTGAGCGAGCAGCAGGAGCAGGGCCGTGCGCTGGTCCTCCCCGGTGCCTCATTCGGGATCTACACCTGGGGTAGGACGAATGACGAACCGCTGCAGGCCCTGGGTGACGCCCCCTGGGTGGTCCGCGATGCCGTACCCCTTGCAAGCGCCGGTGCCATCCGCTGGCTCGACGCGATCGCTGAGCGGGTGACCACCGGACGCGGCTCTCCGGGACTGTCCGAATCCCTGGCTCGCGCCGGCATCGACTGGATCGTCGTGCGCAACGACCTGGACCGGCGGAGGTCGGGTTCTGCACGACCGGAATCCATCCGCCAGGCTCTCCTGCGATCCGGGGGGATCGAGCCCGTGGCGTCATTCGGTCCGACCCTTCCCCCGTTTCGCACCGAGTCGACCGTTGTCGACGATGGCCTCGCAGACACGACGACCGCGGTCGAGATCTGGCGGGTGGGCCCGGCCCATGGGGGAGACGACGCGCGTATCGCACTGCGACCTGCCGACGAGGTGCTCGTCATGAGCGGGGCGGCCGAGGTTGTTCCTGATCTGCTGGACTCGGGAGTGATCGATGGTGGAAGCGCGATCGTCATCGCCGGTGACGAAGGGCCCACCGAGTCGATGTCCGCACAGACACGCGTCATTCGCGGGGTGAGCGACACCTTCGCCCGCTCGGAGGTCATCTTCGGGCGCAGCTGGGCGAATCGAACATCGATCCTGAATGAGCGGCAGAGGTACGAGGCTGACCGGCGGGTCCACGACTACCTCGCCGAGCCGACCGGTGGAGGTCAGGTACCCCCGCCCGGACAGGCCGTCGTCGTCTTCGAAGGTGGCCGCCCCTCGGCCTCCTCCTCCGGCTCGGATGCCGATGCTCAACGTGGTCGTGGACCCGGCTCCAACCCCTTCGCAGCCATCGACGGCGATGCCTTCACCACCTGGGTGTCCGGTGACATCGCACCAGGGGTGGGCCAGTGGTGGCGCGTGGACTTCGATGATCCCGTCGACGTGGTGAGAGCGGAACTGCCGATCCGTCTGGTCATCGGAGGGGCGAGCGGATCGGTCCCTCAACGGGTGGGCGTCACCACGGATGGGGGAACCGTGGAGACGCTCGTGGAGGCCACCGGCCAATGGCAGGACCTAGGCATCGATATCGGGCCGACGTCCTTCATCCGCATCGAGCTTCTCGAGGTGGTCGGTGCAGGATCGGGTGGAGGATTCGGTATCGCCGAGGTCGACCTTCCTACGGATGTGTCCCGGGCCGTGCGGACATCGGGTCGTGCGGATGGTGGACCGATCACCCTGACGGCACGTCGCGGGGATCGGACCGGGTGTCTCACCGTCCGCGGCAGCATCGCGTGCAGTGATGGACTGAGCACCTATGGCGAAGAGCGGACGGGGATCGACCGGTACGTCGAGGTCGAGCAGGGTGGGCAGTACCGGGTGGCGGTCACCGTGCGCCCCCGAGCCGGGGCGGCACTCGACTCGCTCCTGACACCCGTGGATGACGACGCGATGATTGCGACGGCGAGTTCGCAGTTCGTCGCCGACCCGGCGGTGCGAGCACAGGCGGCCGTGGATGGCTCCCTGGAGACCTCCTGGGTGGCAGACCGGCTGGACCAGCGCCCAGAACTGACGGTGTCGTGGGATCGGCCGAGGGTCGTGCGCGGGGTTCGGCTGAGCGTGACCCCGTCGCTGGCAGCGTCCCTCCCGCTCACGGTGACGGTCGTGGTCAACGGTGTCGAGACGACCTCGGTGGTAGGCGCCACGAGTATCGTGCGCGTCCCCGAGCAGGAAACGACCGCCTTGCGCATCCGGTTCGACAACAACATCGGCCTGCGCAGCTTGGATCCGTTGACGGGAATCCTGCGTCCGCTCCCGGTTGGGGTGAGTGAGGTCACCATCGTCGGTGCAACCGATCTGGACAAGGGGCCTGCGCCGGGTCTGGGGATCGCCGTCCCGTGCGGATTCGGTCCCACTGTGTCCGTGGATGGTGCACCTGCCTTACGCACCGCGGTCGAGATGACCGTCGGTGATGCGCTGACGGATGCACCCGTCACGGCGCGAGCGTGTGCAGGGCGCACCGTCGAGTTGGAGCCCGGTGTCCAGCGCATCGAGGTTCCCTCGACCGCCGAGTTCACCGTGACATCGGTCGTCCTCGAACCGACCGATCGGCCGTGGCGGGTTGACCGGCGGGAGCAGGTGGAGGTTGTGAACTGGCAGGCGGCCCATCGCGAGGTGGTGATCGGATCAGCGTCGATCCCTCGATTCCTGGAACTGACCGAGAACCACAATCCCGGCTGGGTCGCTTCGGTGGCGGGACTGGAATTGGAGCCGATTCGTGTCGACGGGTGGCGCCAGGCGTGGATCATCCCGACCGGGGTGTCGGGTGTCGTCACGATGGAGTTCGCGCCGAATGGCGTGTACCGGTGGGGTCTCCTGGCGGGCGGCGCGGCGGTTCTGGTGCTGCTGTTCGTTCTGGCATGGCCGCTGCGCGGAGTCGGCTCGGTGCGCGGCCCGATCGCCCCGCCGGTCAACCGGGGGCTGCTCCTCGCCGCAATCGCCGCGGGCGCCGCCCTCGTCCTGACCGGCCTACCCGGTGGTCTCATCGCCCTCGTCGGGCTGACGGCGACCTGGTTCGCCTCGAGGAGGCGCCGTCACATCAGGGCTCAGATCGCGTTCTCGGTCGGGGTCATCGCCTCGGTGCTGGCTGCGTTCTGGCCATGGCCGGATCGACTGTCGGCGCCGGGAATGGTCGGGGCGCTACTTGCGGGTCTCACGGTGCTGGGCTTGGCTGCGGCAGCGGCACCGACCCGACCCGATTCGGCCAGCGTCGATGGACCCACCGCTGGACCGGCCGCTCGATGACGAACCACGAGGCGGAAGCGGCAGCGACACTGACCGCGACGGTGACCGCCCACAGCGGCCAGAACCACCCGCTGAAGACCGGGACATCGCCGATCTCGATGATCAGCCGCAGCAGGACCAGGTGCCACAGGAAGATCCCGTAGGAGATCGTCCCCAGGTAGACCATGACCGGGTGCCGGAGGAATCGTGCCCACATCGAGCTGTCGTCCCATCGGCCGAGGAACCCGGGGAGCAGAAGGAAGGCCGCGATGAGAGCGAATCCGGTGTGCTTGACCATCAGGTCCACAGGCGCGGCGAGGGTGAAGGTCAGTGGCCCCCCGATAGGGGTAGCGACGATGACGTAGAGCGCCGCAGCGATGGTCAGGCACGTAGGGGTGTCGCGCGCGAGGGTGCGTACGCGCAGCATCCACGAGGGCGGGTTGTCCAAGGACAGCCGGGCCGAGATCACAGCGGCGGCCATCCCGAGTGCGAACCAGTCGAAGAATCCGGGTAGCCAGAAACCGGTGAGGGTGATGTCACCGATTCCGCTGCTCAGGCGGGCCAGATTGAAAGCGACGGCCAGCACGACCAGTGCTCCAAGGACGCCCAACTGCCAGCGGGCACTGCGATCGGCATCGCCGCGATGGCGCCGCCCGGCCAACCAGGCCAGGAGCGGCAGGAGGGTGTAGAAGGACACCTCCGTGGCCAGGCTCCAGGTCTGGGTGAGCCCCTCGAGGGCGAAACCGGGGATGTAGATGTGGGTCATCGACAGGTGGATCGCCCACGCCTCGGGGGCTACCGGCTGGATTTCGGGGAGGAGCGCCAGGGTCACGACGACCATGACCCAGTAGGCCGGCAGGATCCGTCCGGCACGTCGGATGGCGTATCGACCGACCGCGGGTCCCGGGCGGTTGTGCATGGCCGACACCGCCCACGGCCGATACAGCAGGAACCCGGATAGCAGGAAGAACAGGGTCACCCCGAAGTCCATCCGCCCGAGCAGGGGGCCGAGGACGGGGGTGAAGATCTCCGCGGTCGTGAACGCCACGTGGGTGGTGACCACCATGAGGGCAGCGAGGGCCCGGTAGCCATCCAATAGGGGGAACACTCCACCATCATGGCGGGTTCGGGTGAAGTTTCCCCTCCATTTCCGGTACCGTCCCCCCGATGGGTCAGATCCCGGCCGCTCATGGCGGGGGCGGCCGCAAATGGGAGGGAACGTGATGAGGCGAGGCATCGGCATCGTCCTGATCGGCCTGGGTGTGTTCCTGCTCGTCCTGGCCGCGCTCATGCGCTTCACCGTGGTACCCGCGGTTGCCAAAGCGCCCCTATCGCCGGGGGAGGACACCGGCGGCATCACCCAGACCGACCAGTCCGGGGTCGCCGCGGTGCTGTTCGACCCGGCCACCCTGACCGAGCGCACGGATGTGCCGCTGACCGCGATCCGCTTCACCCGCGGCGACGTGCCGGCCAGCCAGACCTCCGAGGCGCTCGCCGACGACCTGGCCATCTACGAGTCGTTCCTGCGCACCGAGGACAACACCGGGACAGTGGTGAGTGCCTCGACGTTGCGCGTGGCGTTCAACCGCGTGACGTCGGAATTGTCCAACTGCTGCGGGGCAAATTTCGACGGACGTGAGGTGGAGTTCTCCGGCATCAACCCGCTGAAGTTCCCGATGTTCACCGAGCCGCGGGAATACGCGTATTACGACGCGACCCTCGAAGAGGCGGTACCGATCACCTTCGTGGCCACAGAGGAGCTCGAGGGTCTCACGGTCTACCGCTTCGAGCAGTCCATCGAGGCGCGCCAGATTGGGACCCTGGAGGTTCCCGGTGATCTGGTCGGGTTCCCGCTGCCCACGTTCGTCGCACCCCGCTACTACGCCAATGAGCGCACCCTGTGGGTCGAGCCCACGACGGGCGCGATCCTGAAGGGCGAGGAGCGCCAGATCCAGACACTGCGCGGTCCGGACGGCAGCGACAAGGTCACCGTCATCGATGCGGTGGTGGGGACGTCGGCCAGTGAGGTCAGCGAGGGAGTCTCGCAGGCCTCGTCCCTGGCCGGGCTCATCGTCCTGCTCAACTCCACGGTGCCCCTGATCGGCGTGATCGCGGGGTTGATCCTGCTGATCATCGGCATCGTGCTCGTCGCGATGCGATCGCGCCAGCCGGATAAGAAGTCCGTAGCCGTGTAGTCGACGGGCCGCCGCGGCATCGCTGCTCATGAGCACCGGGTGGCCCCGCGTTGACCCCTCGGGGAGAGGCCTCGTATCCTGACCACGCGCAACGGGTCCGCGCTGGTCTCAGACCGAGGGGTCCTGCGGCGTCTTGTGGCACGTCGACTCGTGGTTCGCCGCGATGAACCGCGGCACCAGGACACGGCTCGCGTTGCGTCCCACGACCCATACCCGATCCCGGAGTTTTCCACGTGACCTCCCTGACCACCCAGCCCACCGCGTCACCCCAGGTAGCCGTCAATGACATCGGCACCGCCGAGGACTTCCTCGCCGCCATCGACTCCACGATCAAGTACTTCGACGATGGAGACATCGTCGACGGCATCATCGTCAAGGTCGACCGAGACGAGGTCCTGCTCGACATCGGCTACAAGACCGAGGGCGTCATCCCCTCGCGTGAGTTGTCCATCAAGCACGATGTGGACCCCAGCGAGGTCGTCAACGTGGGTGATCGGGTCGAGGCTCTCGTCCTGCAGAAGGAGGACAAGGAGGGTCGGCTGATCCTGTCCAAGAAGCGCGCGCAGTATGAGCGGGCCTGGGGCACGATCGAGAAGATCAAGGAAGCCGACGGCGTCGTGGAAGGCGCGGTCATCGAGGTGGTCAAGGGTGGCTTGATCCTCGACATCGGATTGCGCGGCTTCCTGCCGGCGTCCCTGGTGGAGATGCGCCGAGTTCGTGATCTGCAGCCCTACGTGGGCCAGACCCTCGAGGCCAAGATCATCGAGTTGGACAAGAACCGCAACAACGTCGTGCTGTCGCGGCGAGCCTGGCTGGAGCAGACCCAAAGCGAGGTGCGCCAGACGTTCCTCACCCAGTTGGGTAAGGGTCAGATCCGAAGCGGGGTGGTGTCCAGCATCGTCAACTTCGGTGCCTTCGTCGATCTCGGCGGTGTCGACGGCCTGGTGCACGTGTCCGAGCTGTCCTGGAAGCACATCGACCACCCGTCTGAGGTCGTGGAGGTGGGCCAGGAGGTCACCGTCGAGGTGCTCGATGTCGACATGGACCGCGAACGCGTGTCCCTGTCGCTGAAGGCCACCCAGGAGGATCCCTGGCAGCACTTCGCCCGTACCCACCAGATCGGCCAGGTCACCCCCGGTCGCGTGACGAAGCTCGTGCCGTTCGGTGCGTTCGTGCGGGTTGAGGAGGGCATCGAGGGTCTGGTGCACATCTCCGAACTCGCCGAGCGCCACGTGGAGATCCCCGAGCAGATCGTCCAGGTCGGCGATGAGATCTTCGTGAAGGTCATTGATATCGACCTCGAGCGTCGCCGCATCTCGCTGAGCCTGAAGCAGGCCAATGAATCAGGCAGTGCGGATTCACCGGTCGAGGAGTTCGATCCTTACCTGTACGGCATGGCCCCCGCCTTCGATGAGGCAGGAAACTACATCGGGCCCGAAGGCTTCGACCCGGAGACAGGGGAGTGGAAGGCCGGATTCGAAGATCAGCGTGCGGAGTGGGAGCGGGAGTACGCCGAGGCGCATGCTCGCTGGGAAGCCCACCGCAAGCAGGTCGACGAGGCGCGTACGGCCGACCAGGCCGCGATGCTCGAAGCCGGTGAGACTCCCTCGAACTACTCCTCGGAGGCTCCGAGCGAGGACTCCGGCACCCTGGCGACCGATGAGGCCCTCCAGGCTCTGCGGGACAAGCTCACCGGGGACGCCTGATTCGTCCCACCACCGACCTGCAGCGCACGGTCGCGCCCTTCGAGGTCATCGCGGAGTATCAGCCCAGTGGTGATCAGCCCCAGGCGATCGAGGAGCTGGTTCGCCGGATCGAGGCAGGGGAGCGTGACGTCGTCCTGCTTGGTGCGACGGGTACGGGCAAGAGTGCGACTGCCGCGTGGTTGATCGAGCGGCTGCAGCGCCCGACCCTGATCATGGCGCCCAACAAGACCCTCGCGGCACAGTTGGCCCATGAATTCGGTGAACTCCTACCGAATAACGCGGTCGAGTACTTCGTGTCGTACTACGACTACTACCAGCCCGAGGCGTACGTGCCGGCGACGGACACCTTCATCGAGAAGGATTCTTCGATCAACGATGAGGTCGAGCGCCTGCGTCACTCGGCGACGAACTCACTGCTGACTCGTCGCGATGTCGTTGTTGTGGCCACGGTGTCGGCCATCTACGGCCTCGGTACCCCACAGGAGTACGTCGATCGGATGATCAGACTCCGGGTGGGAGAGGAGCATGATCGGGATGCCCTCCTGCGTCGATTGGTTGATATTCAATACGCCCGCAATGACGTGTCATTCGAGCGAGGAACCTTTCGAGTCCGGGGGGACACGATCGAGGTCTTCCCGGTCTACGAGACGCATCCGGTGCGGATTGAGATGTTCGGTGACGAGATCGAGCGGCTGATGACACTTCACCCGGTGACCGGTGATGTGATCACCGAGGACCCCGAACTCGCGATCTTCCCGGCCACCCACTACGTCGCCGGCCCTGAACGGATGCAGCGCGCGATCGAGGGAATCGAGTCCGAGCTCAAGTTCAGGCTCGCCGAGCTCGAGCAGCAGGGACGACTGCTGGAGGCACAGAGGCTGCGCATGCGCACGACCTATGACCTGGAGATGATGCGCGAGATGGGCATCTGCTCGGGCATCGAGAACTACTCGCTCCACATCGATGGGCGCGAGCCAGGATCGCCCCCTAACTGCCTACTGGACTACTTTCCTGAGGATTTCCTCCTCATCATCGACGAGTCGCACGTCAGCGTTCCGCAGATCGGTGGGATGTACGAGGGGGACATGAGTCGTAAGCGGACCCTCGTCGAGCACGGCTTCCGGCTGCCGAGTGCGATGGACAATCGGCCGCTTCGATGGGAGGAATTCCGTGAGCGAACGGGCCAGACGGTCTATCTGTCTGCAACACCAGGTTCCTTCGAACTTTCTGAATCCGGTGGTGAGTTCGTCGAGCAGGTGATTCGTCCGACGGGATTGATCGATCCGTTGATCACGGTCAAGCCGACCGAGGGGCAGATCGACGATCTGCTGCATGAGATCACCCTGCGAACCGAGCGCAATGAGCGGGTTCTCGTCACGACATTGACCAAGCGCATGGCCGAGGATCTCACCGACTATCTGCTCGATAAGGGAGTACGGGTGCGGTACCTGCACTCCGAGGTGGACACGCTGCGGCGGGTCGAACTGCTCCGGGAACTGCGCCAGGGTGACTTCGATGTCCTCGTCGGGATCAACCTCCTGCGCGAGGGCCTTGATCTTCCGGAGGTGTCCCTTGTCGCCATCCTGGATGCCGACAAGGAGGGGTTCCTCCGGTCGGAAACCTCCCTGATCCAGACGACGGGTCGTGCGGCACGCAATGTGAGCGGCGAGGTCCATATGTATGCCGATACCGTCACGCCGTCGATGGCGCGAGCGATCGATGAGACGAATCGGCGCCGTGAGAAGCAGGTCGCCTACAACACCGAGCACGGGATAGATCCCACGCCGCTGCGCAAGAAGATCGCCGATATCACCGATGTGCTGGCGCGCGAGGATGCCGATACCGAGAGCCTCCTTCGCGAACATCAGGAGGTGACCGGCTCCATTCGGGCTCGACGTGGAGGCGCTGCCGCAGCAGATCTGGTCGGGATGATCAGTGAATTGACTGATCAGATGCACTCCGCGGCGAGCGAACTGCGATTCGAACTCGCGGCACGATATCGCGATGAGATCGGTGAATTGAAGAAGGAGCTACGGGCGATGAACGAGGCGGCTCCTCCCGATCGGGGTAGCGTAGAAACGTGAGAATCCATTCGACGCATCCGGTGAGGGTGACTCCATGGAGGTGACGTTCGCCATTTGGGCGGTCTCCGTCGGTGCCATCATCGCGTTGATCGCCATCGACTTCTTCACCGTGAGTCGTCACCCGCACGAGGTGTCATTCCGGGAAGCGGCCATCTGGTCGATCATCTACATCGCGATCGCGATCGGTTTCGGCGTCCTCGTCTGGTTCTGGCAGGGCTCGACCCTGGGAACCCAGTTCTTCGCCGCTTATCTGGTGGAGAAGTCGCTCAGCGTCGACAATCTCTTCGTCTTCGTCATCATCCTGACGCAGTTCGCTGTCCCGAGCATCCTCCACCAGCGCGTCCTGCTGTTCGGGGTTGCACTGGCACTGGTATTCCGGGGGATCTTCATCGCGATCGGTGCTGCTGCACTCGCGTACTTCTCGTTCACCTTCGTCATCTTCGGGGCCTTCTTGATCTGGACGGGTGTGCAACTAGCGCGCCACCGCAATGACGATCCGGAACCCAAGGAGAACCTCCTGGTCCGAGTGACCCGCCGGTGGTTCCCGGTGGCGAAGAACTTCGACGGGACCAAACTGGTCACGCGTATCGACGGTCGTCGGCTCATCACCCCGCTGCTGCTGGTGATGGTGGCGATCGGGTCCACAGATCTGCTCTTCGCCCTGGACTCCATCCCAGCGACTTTCGGTGTGACCACCGAGCCCTATCTGGTCTTCATGGCCAATGCTGCGGCCCTGCTCGGTCTTCGAGCGCTGTACTTCGTGCTGCGAGGGCTGCTGGACCGGCTGGTCTACCTGTCGATCGGGCTTGCGGTCATCTTGATCTTCATCGGTGTCAAGCTCGTGCTGACCTTCGCCCACGAACAGAATGCCGTGATCCCGAAGATCTCGACGGGGCTGTCCCTCGGTGTCATCGCAGGAGTGCTGATTCTCGTGACCGTTGCCTCCTGGTGGAAGGTGCGACGGGATCCCACCGCCCGCGCCCACGCCGGCACCGTGACCGAACCACATCACCCCACCCCACCCCCCGACGAGCCCTGAACCGAAATCCGCAACAATTGCAACGTTTTCCATGAGGGAGTAGTTGCGGATTTCGGATCGTCACCACCCTCGCTCGCGCCATTCGATCAGGTGTGGCCGCTCTGCGCCGAGTGTGGTGTCCGCACCGTGCCCGGGATAAACCCATGCCTCATCGGGCAACGCATCGAAAATCTCGCGAACGACACCGGAGTACAGCGATGTAAAACGATCGGGGTCGTCCCAGGTCTTGCCGACGCCACCTGGGAAGAGACAGTCACCTGTGAACACGTGGGGTGACCCGGTGGGATCGTCCAACACCACCACGATCGATCCGGGTGTGTGGCCCTCTAGGTGGATCGCCCGTAGTCGCAGCTCACCGACCTCGAGGATGTCGCCGTGGTCAAGCAGGCGATCGGTGGGGATGGGGATCTCCGGTGCGTCGAGTCTGCCGGCGAGAGTACGGGCGGAAGTTCCGATCACGACGGGGCCAAGCGCCTGCCAATGGTCGGGATGCGCATGCGTGGTCAGGATCTGCAGGTCCTCGAAGTCGGACACGAGGGGAAGGAGGCGCTCGGGTTCGGCCGCCGCGTCGATGAGCAAGGCGGCACCTGATCGTCGGCACTCGATGAGGTAGGAATTGTTGTCGTAGGGCCCCACGGCCATCTTGGTGATGAGGGCAGTCGGCAGGACCCGGGTCTGACTGGGGCCACCGACAGCGACTGATCCGTCATAGTGGTCATTCGGTGCCATCTGCTCGCTCATGGGTCTCCCTCGACCAGGCTCGTGTATGCGGTTCTCCCAGCCTACGACTACCCTGACGGCGTGCCGGATCGCCTGCTCGTCCGCGGTGCTCGCGAACATAATCTGAAGGACGTCAGCCTCGACCTACCTCGCGATGCGCTCATCGTCTTCACCGGACTGTCGGGTTCTGGCAAGTCCAGCCTCGCCTTCGACACCATCTTCGCCGAGGGGCAGAGACGCTACGTAGAGAGTCTGTCGGCATATGCACGTCAGTTCCTCGGGCAACTGGACAAGCCCGATGTGGACTTCATCGAGGGACTGTCTCCGGCCGTGTCGATCGACCAGAAGTCGACATCCCGCAATCCACGGTCCACCGTGGGAACGATCACGGAGGTGTACGACTATCTCCGATTGCTCTACGCGAGGATCGGAAGGCCTCACTGCCCCGAATGCGGTTCCCCGATAGCCCGGCAGTCACCGCAGGCCATCGTGGATCGGTTGCTCGACCTACCCGAAGGCACCCGATTCGCCGTCCTCAGTCCGGTGGTGCGCGAGCGCAAGGGCGAGTACGTCGATCTGTTCCGCCAGCTTCAGGCTCAGGGCTACGCCCGAGTGCGGGTCGACGGAGAGATCCACTCCCTGGATGATCCGCCGAAGTTGAAGAAGTCAGAGAAGCACTCCATCGATGTCGTCGTGGACCGAGTGGTTGTCAAAGACGGGACACGGCGCCGGCTCACCGACTCGGTCGAGACTGCGCTTCGACTATCCGGTGGTCTGATCACCGTCGATCTGGTCGACCTGCCCGAGTCGGACCCAGGCCGGGAGCAGATGTTCAGCGAGCACCTGGCCTGCTTGACCGATGGATTGAGCTTCGAGGAGCTCGAGCCGCGCTCGTTCTCGTTCAACTCACCCTTCGGCGCCTGTCCGGCCTGCTCGGGCCTTGGTACGCGCATGGAGGTGGACCCTGAGCTGATCGTCCCCGACGACCGGTTGACACTCTCCGAAGGAGCCGTCGCTCCCTGGTCGGCAGGTCACGTCACCGACTACTTCTCTCGCTTGCTCGAGGCTCTGGCCGATGAGATGGGCTTCGACACCGACACACCCTGGAAGTCGCTCCCGGCACGCGCGAAGAAGGCCATCCTCCATGGCCATCCCACTGAAGTCCACGTGCGTTATCGCAACCGCTATGGGCGGCAGCGCAGTTACTACACCACCTTCGAAGGCGTCATCCCCTATGTCGAGAGGCGGCACTCCGAGGCTGAAACAGACACGAGTCGGGAGAAGTTCGCCGGATATATGCGGGAGGTGCCCTGCGGCGAGTGCCTGGGTGCCCGCCTGAAGCCAGTCAGCCTCGCGGTCACCATCGCCGACCGCAACATCGCTGACGTGGCGTCGATGCCGATCGGCGAGGCGGCGCAGTTCCTGGGCGATCTGCGCCTCGAGCGACGAGACGCCCAGATCGCCGCTCGGGTGCTGAAGGAGGTCAACGAACGTCTCACCTTCCTCGTCGACGTCGGGTTGGACTACCTCTCCCTGGATCGACCAGCGGGAACCCTCGCGGGGGGTGAGGCTCAGCGGATCCGCCTCGCCACTCAGATCGGCTCGGGTCTGGTCGGTGTGCTCTATGTGCTCGACGAGCCCAGCATCGGCCTACACCAGCGCGACAACCACCGACTCATCGAAACTCTGGTTCGTCTGCGGGATCTGGGCAACACTCTCATCGTCGTCGAGCACGATGAGGACACCATCCGCACTGCCGACTGGATCGTCGATATCGGCCCGGGTGCAGGCGAGCACGGTGGCAGGATCGTGGTCAGCGGGCCCTATGAGGACCTCATCAACGCAACCGATTCACTGACGGGCGCCTACCTCTCCGGTCGACGCAGCATCGAGGTGCCAGCGGTTCGTCGACCAACGACCCCGGATCGGATCTTGACAGTAGAGGGGGCTCGGGAACACAACCTGCAGGATGTGACCGTCTCGTTCCCGCTCGGCTGCCTCGTCGCGGTGACCGGTGTCAGCGGTTCCGGGAAATCGACCCTGGTCAATGACATCCTCTACAACGTCCTCGCCCGGGAGCTCCACGGTGCCCGGACGGTCCCAGGGCGTCATCGCAGGGTGACGGGGATGGAGCAGCTGGACAAGGTCGTCCATGTCGATCAAAGTCCGATCGGGCGCACACCGCGCAGTAACCCCGCCACGTACACGGGGGTCTTCGATCACGTACGGCGGCTGTTCTCGGAGACTCCCGAGGCGAAGGTTCGCGGTTATCAGCCCGGAAGGTTCTCCTTCAACGTCAAAGGCGGCCGCTGCGAGGCGTGCTCCGGTGACGGCACCTTACGGATCGAGATGAACTTCCTGCCGGATGTTTACGTTCCGTGCGAGGTATGCCAAGGCGCGCGGTACAACAGGGAGACGTTGGAGGTCCACTACAAGGGACGCACCATCGCCGAGGTGCTCGATATGCCCATCGAAGAAGCATTGGAGTTCTTCGAAGCGGTGCCCGCGATCGCGCGACACCTGCGCACGTTGGTCGATGTGGGGCTCGGTTACGTGCGGCTCGGTCAATCGGCACCGACTCTCTCCGGTGGCGAAGCCCAGCGCGTCAAACTCGCCTCCGAACTGCAGAAGCGATCGACGGGTCGGACCGTCTATGTCCTGGACGAACCCACGACAGGGCTTCACTTCGAGGACATTCGCAAACTGCTTCTGGTGCTGCAAGGTCTGGTCGACAAAGGAAACACCGTGATCGTGATCGAGCACAACCTCGATGTGATCAAGTCGGCGGACTGGATCATCGACATGGGACCCGAGGGCGGATCGGGTGGCGGCCGGGTCATCGGCACGGGTACCCCGGAGGACATCGCCGTGCTGGATGGTAGCCATACGGGTGTCTTCCTGGCTCCGCTCGTCGGTGCCACGCCGCCAGCGCGCAAGCGCCGGGCGCGCAAGTCCCGCTGAGGTCGGATAGGGGCGAAGCGGGTTCGCCGCACGATGTCGCGCAAACTCCCCAGGTTCCGGTTAGCCTGCTGTTATGACAACGAGCCACGAGAAGACCGCATTGTCAGATGACCAGGCCGCGGGTGAGAAGCGAGCGGTGTCCCGTCGAGCGGTGATCGCCGCTGGTGGAGCGGTGGGCGTGGCCGGAGTCCTCGCTGCCTGTGGTGGTGGCGGGGAGTCGACTCCCACGACCTCATCCCCGACGTCGGGAGGGGCCACCTCGGGACCGGCTCCCGACCCCACCACGGCTCCCGTCCCGAGCCCTGATGCGCCGACGACCGGTGGCCCGCCCCCCGGAGCGCTCGATCCGGTGTCGAGCATCCCCGTCGAGGGCGGCAAGGTGTACGACGAGCGAAAGATCGTCGTGACCCAGCCGGTGGAGGGAGAGATCCAGGCGTTCACCGCCGTCTGCCCCCACCAGGGCTGCCTGGTGACCGAGGTGACCAACAACGAGATCCTGTGCCCCTGTCACGGGTCGCTGTTCTCGGCCCAGAACGGCGATGTCCTCAAGGGCCCGGCAGTCCAGGGGTTGGCGGGTGCGTCGGTGAACATCGTCGACGGCTATATCGTCGCCGGCTGACCCGGCGGCCTACGCTAGGGAAGCGTGGCCGACCCCTCGACGTACCGACCGGCTGCTGGCAGCATTCCGGATCAGCCCGGCGTGTATCGGTTCAGCGATGACCGAGGCCAGGTCATCTACGTCGGCAAAGCCAAGTCCCTTCGATCGCGACTGTCCTCCTACTTCGCCGACGTCGCGAGCCTGCAGCCGCGCACTCGCGCGATGGTCCAATCCGCGTCCCGCGTTGACTGGACGACGGTGGGAACCGAGGTCGAAGCTCTGCAACTGGAGTACTCCTACATCAAGGAGTTCGATCCTCGCTTCAACATCCGGTATCGCGATGACAAGTCCTACCCCTACCTCATCATCACCATGGGGGAGGAGTTTCCCAGGGCGTATGTGGGTAGGGGCTCCAAGCGCAAGGGTGCACGGTATTTCGGTCCCTTCGCACATGCCTGGGCGATCAGGGAGACACTCGACCTGATCCTCCGGGTCTTCCCGGTGCGGACCTGCACCGACGGTGTCTTTCGTCGCTCAGCACAGACCGATCGTCCCTGTCTTCTCGCCTTCATCGACAAATGCTCCGCGCCGTGTGTGGGACGAATCAGCGCAGAGGATCACCGGCGGCTGGTGGACGATCTCGCATCGTTCCTGAGCGGACGCACTGCCCCGATCGAACGACGCATCGAGGAGGCAATGCGCGCCGCGGCTGCTCGGGAGGACTTCGAGACGGCCGCACGACTCCGAGACGACCTGGGTGCTCTCCGACGTGCCATGGAGCGCAATGCCGTCGTGCTCTCCGACGGCACGAATGCCGATGTCATCGGCTTGGCTGAGGACGACCTCGAGGCATCCGTCGAAGTCTTCCACGTGCGGGACGGCCGCATCACCGGGCAGCGCAGCCTTGTGGTGGAGAAGGTCGAGGATGTGGACACATCCGGATTGCTCACGCGCCTCCTCCAACAGTTGTACATCACTGCCGAGTCGGTACCGCGAACCCTCCTCGTTCCCGTCGATCCCGATGAAGGGATGGCTCAGTTGCTCACGCATCTACGTGGCGCTCCGGTGACCATCACGATTCCGCAGAGGGGTCAGAAGAAGGCCCTCTGGGAGACCGTGACCCAGAATGCTGAGCAGTCCCTCACTTTGCACAAGGCCAGACGAGCGGGGGACCTGACGAGTCGAAGTCGGGCGCTGCAGGACATCACCGAGATGCTCGAGCTTCCTCAGGCTCCGCTGCGCATCGAATGCATCGACGTCTCCCATTTGGGAGGCGAGGGAGTGGTGGGCTCGCTCGTTGTCTTCGAAGACGGTGCCCCACGACCGAAGGATTACCGCTCCTACACCCTGAGTGAAGAGGGTGCGCGGGACGATACGCGGGCGATTCACGAGATCGTGGCCCGTCGCTTTCGTCCTGACGCGCACGGCACGAGGACTTCGGCGTACCCACCCCAGCTGCTCGTCATCGACGGTGGTGCACCGCAGGTCAAGGCTGCGGCTGCGGCACTCGACGAATGCGGGGTGAATGACGTGCCCGTCGCTGGGCTGGCCAAGCGCCTGGAGGAGGTGTGGCGACCGGGGCAGGTGGATCCGATCATCCTTCCTCGGGCCAGTGAGGGGCTCTTCCTGCTGCAGCGGATCAGGGATGAAGCCCATCGAACGGCCCTGCGGTATCAGCAGCGCACGAGGAAGTCCCGGGTGACCCGGAGTGTGCTCGATCAGGTGGACGGTCTGGGGCCGTCTCGGAAGCGGGATCTGCTGCGGGCATTCGGCTCGGTCAAGCGGATACGGGCTGCCACGGAGGAGGAACTACAGCAGGTGTCCGGGATCGGACCGCAATTGGCTCGACGGATACAAGAAGCCCTCGCCATGTCCGACCAGACTGAGGTGCTGGACAGTGGTGACATCATGGCCGGACAGGCCAGGAACGACGCGGGCGAATCACAGGACGACCTGGATGAGGGAGCACTCGAGTGAGTGATCGCGGGCAGGAAGGCATCGGCACCGATCGACCCGAGCTCGGGCCCGAGGGCATGGAGGTTGCCCTCGTCACAGGCATGTCCGGAGCAGGCAGATCGACCGCTGCTCGCGCCCTCGAGGATCTCGGATGGTTCGTGATCGACAATCTCATGCCGTCGCTTATTCCGGGGAGCGTGACCGCACTTGCCGAGAGCGGAGAGATCCCCCGACTGGCGGTCGTGGTCGACGTCCGAGGCGGTCGATTCTTCGATGACGTGAGTTCCGCACTCGATCGACTCCGCGCCTGGGGGGTGTCAGTTCGAGTGGTCTTCCTCGAGGCGTCCGACGAAGCCCTCGTCCGACGGTTCGAAAGCAGTCGCCGTCCCCATCCGCTGCAGCAGGGTGAACGCCTTATCGATGGTCTGCGCCGTGAGCGAACCGCCCTCAGCGCGCTGCGTGGTGATGCTGATCTGGTCATCGACACCTCGACATTGAATGTGCATGACCTGCGTCGCAAGATCGACGCAGCGTTCGGGGACACAGACGACATCGCACTGCGTGCGACCGTGATGTCCTTCGGTTTCAAGTACGGGATCCCGGTGGACGCCGACATGGTTCTAGATGTCCGATTCCTGCCGAACCCGCATTGGGTGGAGGAACTGCGGGAACGGACGGGCCTGGATGGTGACGTTAACGACTACGTGTTGGAGCAGCAGGACGCCCGCGTATTCCTGGACGAAGCTTCCAGGCTCATCGACATGATGGCCGCCGGATACCTACGTGAGGGAAAGAGATACGTGACGATCGCGGTCGGTTGCACTGGCGGAAAGCACCGTAGTGTCGCGATGTCGGAGAACCTCGCGACCCGTTTGGTCAAACACGGTGTGGAGACACTGGTCGTTCATCGGGATCTCGGGCGTGAATGATCCCGGCCTTTCGGGCACCTCGGTCGTCGCACTCGGCGGTGGCCATGGATTGTCGGCCACGCTGGGTGCCCTGACTCTGATGGTGGACGACATCACCGGCATCGTCGGAACCATCGATGATGGGGGTTCGAGCGGTCGACTCCGCCGGCACTTGAATATTCCTCCTCCAGGGGATCTGAGGATGGCACTCGCGGCGGTGATGCCTAATGACGCTGAAGGTGTCCAGTGGCGTGCAGTCCTGCAGCATCGTTTTGATGGAGAGGTCGACGTGGGCGGTCACGCGCTCGGCAACCTTGTGCTGGCTGCACTGTGGGAGGAGACCGGTGACATCGTGGAGGGCCTGGACGTTCTGGGCCAGACGATGCGGGCGAGAGGCAGGGTACTGCCCAATGCTCTGGAGCCGGCGGAGCTCATCGCCGCGGTGAAGAGTCCCGACGGCGTTCGCGAGGTGAAGGGTCAGGCAGCGATCTCACAGACCCGGGGCTTGATCGAGGGCCTTCGTATCGAGCCTGCCCGGCCCGCTCGCTGCGAACCGGCCCTAGCCGCGATCTCTGACGCCGATGTGCTTGTCTTCGGCCCTGGCTCGTGGTTCACCAGCGTCCTCCCGCATCTTGTGATCGAAGACGTGCGCGAGGCTGTCCGGGCGAGCACTGCCCAGCGTGTCCTGATCGTGAATCTCTCCGGAGAGGCGGTGGAGGCTGAGGGGTATCCGGCTCACGGCTACCTCAGAACGTGGGCGCGGTTCGTCCCGGATATAGGGCTGGATACTGTTCTGGCCGATGGAAACCACGTCGAAGATGTGGAGCAGTTGTCAGATGCGGCAG
>CBFHQG010000014.1:0-37214 GCA_965657825.1 Actinomycetes bacterium
TTGTCGCCCCACCCGCCCCTCATCCCCCCCCACAACCGTGACTCAGACGTACAGGAGGGGGTTAGCGGGGGTGGCGGCGCTGGGTGAGCGGGCGTGGGCGCGGTTCGAGGTTGGACAGGCCGTTCCAGGCGAGGTTCACCAGGTGTGCGACGACCTCCTCCTTCTTGGGCTTGCGCACATCCAGCCACCACTGGCCGGTCAGGGCGGTCATCCCGACGAGCATGCGCGAATACGCCGGTGCCAGCCCTTTCGGTAGACCGTGGGCGGAGAACTGCTCGGCCAGCAGATGCTCGACCTGCCCGGCGATGTCGACGATGAGGCTGGCGAAGGAGCCGGTCTGCTGTGACACCGGGGAGTCGCGCACCAGGATCGTGAAGCCCTCGGGGTTCTCGTCGATGTAGTCGAACAGCGCCATTCCGGCCTGTTCGAGAAGCAGGCGTGGAGAGGGGCCGGAAAGGGCGCTGGTGATCCGCTCGAGCAGGGAGTTCATCTCCCGGTCGACGACGACGGCGTACAGGCCTTCCTTGCCGCCGAAGTGCTCGTAGACGACCGGCTTGGAGACATCGGCGGCCGCCGCGATCTCTTCGACGCTGACCGCCTCGTAGCCCTTTTCGGCGAAGAGTCGCCGACCAACAGCGAGCAGTTGCTCGCGTCGCTCCCGGCCGGTCATCCGCACGGGAGCGACCCTAGACCTCGCAGCCCTGGCTTGGGGTCAGGCTTGGTCGGATTCGACCCAGCCGGGGATACGCCTGCGCATGGCGGGGTCCTTCAACTTCGAGGCCAAACGTGCAGGGGTCGGCCAACGGACGTCCTTGGCCAGGTGCAGTTTCTCCATGACGCGGATGAGCTCCGCGGACAGGTCGATCTGGCCGCGCAGCGCCCCGTGCCTCGCTGAGGTGGGCTCGGCGTGGTGCAGGTTGTGCCAGGACTCGCCGAAGGACGGGATCGCCAGCCAGGCCACGTTGGAGGAGTTGTCACGCGTGGTGAAGGGGCGGGTGCCGAAGACATGGCAGACGGAGTTGATCGACCAGGTCACGTGATGGACGAGGGCGATGCGGACGAGCCCTGCCCAGAAGAATGCGGTCAGCGCGCCCATCCACGACCAGGTGACCAGGCCACCGATCACGGCCGGCAGGAAGAGGGATGCGAGAACGAACGCGGGGAAGAATCGCGCGATGCGGGCGAGATCCTTGTCGGCGGCGATATCGGGGGCGTAGCGGGCGATGGAGGTCTGTCCACCATCGAACAGCCACCCCACATGCGCGAACACCAGGCCCTTGGCGATGGCGCGCTTGGTGGTGCCGAAGCGCCACGGGCTGTGCGGGTCGCCCTCCTCGTCGCTGCGGGAGTGGTGCAGTCGGTGGTCGGCCACCCACTGGGCGATGTTGCCCTCGATGGCCATGGATCCGGCGGCAGCGAAGGCGATGCGCACCGGGCGGGGGGCCTTGAAGGAGCCGTGGGTGAACATCCGATGGAAGCCGACGGTGATGCCGACCGCGGAGATGGTGTAGAACACCGCGGCGATGATCACATCGGTCCAACCCAGCCAGCCGCCCCAGGCGACGGGGATCGCCGCGATCACAGCGAGCAGCGGGATGACGACGAAGACACCGATCAGGACCTGGGAGGTGGTGCTCAACGGCACAGTCTCGGGTGCCGGTTTGCTGCGAGGAGTCGCAGGTGTCGACGATGTCGTGGTGGACAGCGATGTCGTGGTGGACGGCGAGGTCGGGGTGACGGGGGCGGCCTGCTCGGTCAACGCCACGGGCTTCTCCTTCGCGTGGTGCATCGGTGGTACACATAGGTTACGGACGGCAACCTACGCCACCGTAACCTACGAAGGCGTAGCCTGTCCAGCGGGGATGGCAGACTTGGCCAGCACGCCTTCCCGGCTCGTCTAATGGCAGGACAAGAGATTTTGGATCTCTGAATGGGGGTTCGACTCCCTCGCCGGGAGCAGTGACCGTCCAATCGATTCGCGAGGACCGGTTCTCGCGAATTCGCGGGGTCCGGTTCTCGCGAATTCGCGGGGTCCGGTTCTCCTAGGCCGGTTCTCCCAGGCTGGTTCTCCCAGGCCGGTTCCCGCCGGCCCAGGCGGCAGGTAGTGTTCGCGGCGATGAACGCCGCACCCGGCACGCAGCCCCCGGTCGTGGTCATTCTGGCCGCCGGTGAGGGCACGCGTATGCGCTCTGCGCGCCCGAAGGTCCTCCATGCCATCGCCGGACGCACCCTGCTCGAGCACGTGCTCACCGCTGCCGCTGCTGTGGAGCCTCAGCACGTCATGGTGGTCGTCGGGCACGGTCGGGATGAGGTCATCGCTCATCTCGATGAGGTGGCGCCGTGGGTCGACACCGTCGTGCAGGTCGAGCAGCGTGGCACCGGCCACGCGGTGGGTGTCGCCCTCGCCGCGCTCGTCGAAGGCGGTCATCTCGACGCCACCGCGGCCGGCCCGGTCATCGTGCTCAGCGGTGACACCCCGCTCCTGACGGGAAAGACGGTCGGGCACCTGCTCTCCACCCATGCCGACTCAGGTGCGGCCATCACGTTGCTCAGCGCGATCCTCGATGACCCGAGCGGCTACGGCCGCGTCGTGCGTGGGGCCGACGACCAGGTGACCGCGATCACCGAACACCGTGATGCCGACGAGGCGGTGCTCGCGATCAGTGAGATCAACGCGGGGATGTACGTCTTCTCCTTCTCCGTGCTCGCCGATGGGCTGCGGCGCATTGGCTCGGATAACGCTCAGGGTGAGGAGTACCTCACCGACGTTCTGGGAATCGCACATGCAGATGGTCAGCCGATCGTCGCCGACATCGTGAGTGACCCGGTCGAGATCCTCGGGGTGAACGACCGCCGCCAACTAGCCGAGGCGGCCGCGCACATGCGTGACCGCATCAACACCCGATGGATGGGCGAGGGAGTGTCGATGCTCGACCCGTCGACGGTGTGGATCGACGTCGACGCCGACCTGGCTGCCGATGTCACCGTGCTGCCCGAGACGTTCCTGTACGGGCCGACCAGTGTGGCCTCCGGGGCTCGTATCGGGCCGGGGGTGACTCTCACCTCCTGCGAGGTCGGTGAGGATGCGCAGGTGCGCCACACCGTGGCTGAGCTCGCCGTCATCGGGCCGCGGTCGGTCGTCGGCCCCTACACATATCTGCGCCCCGGCACCCGACTCGGTGCCGATGCCAAGGCGGGTGCGTACGTCGAGATGAAGAACGCGCACGTCGGTGATGGGGCGAAGGTCCCGCACCTGTCCTATGTCGGGGATGCCGAGATCGGTGAAGGCACCAACATCGGCGCCGCGACGGTCTTCGTCAACTACGACGGTGCCGAGAAGCACCACACCGTCGTCGGTCGCCATGTGCGCATCGGCAGTGACACCATGCTGGTCGCACCCGTGACCGTCGGTGACGGTGCCTACACCGCTGCCGGCTCGGTCATCACCGACGACATCCCACCCGGCGCCATGGCGGTGGGTAGAGCACGGCAACGCACCATCGAGGGCTGGGTGAGTCGGCGTCGGCCCGACTCGTCCTCAGCCCAGGCCGCTGAAGATGCACAACGGCAGGAGGAATCTCGGTGAGCAGTCTGTCCGTTCCCCCGAATAAGCGGCTGGTGCTGCTGTCGGGTCGGTCCCACCCCGAACTCGGCCAGGAGGTCGCCGAGCAGCTCGGCGTCGACCTGTGCCCCATCTCGGCCTACGACTTCGCCAATGGTGAGATCTTCGTCCGGTTCGAAGAATCGGTACGTGGTTGCGATGCGTTCGTTCTGCAAAGCCACACCACGCCGATCAACACCTGGATCATGGAGCAGTTGATCATGGTCGACGCTCTCAAGCGGGCGTCGGCCAAGCGCATCACCGTGATCGCGCCGTTCTACGGATATGCACGTCAGGATAAGAAGCACCGCGGTCGCGAACCCGTGTCAGCCCGGCTCATGGCCGACCTATTCAAGGCCGCCGGTGCCGATCGCCTGATCTCGGTCGATCTGCACACCTCCCAGATCCAGGGTTTCTTCGACGGCCCGGTCGATCACCTCTTCGCTCTGCCGCTGCTCGCCGACCATGTCGCGCGCAACGCAGATTCCCGAATGATCACGGTGGTCTCACCCGACGCTGGTCGGGTGCGGGTCGCTGAGAAGTGGACCGACATCCTCGGTGCGCCTCTCGCCATCATCCACAAGCGCCGCGATCCCGACCTGCCCAATCAGGTCCGCATGCTCGAAGTCGTGGGTGACGTCCGTGGTCGCACGTGTGTCGTGGTGGACGACATGATCGACACCGGAGGGACGATCGTGCAGGCGGCCGAGACGCTGTTCGAGAACGGTGCCGCTGAGGTGATCGTCGCTGCTACCCACGGGATCCTGTCCGAGCCCGCGCGCGAGCGACTTGAGAACTCCCGCATCCGGGAGGTCGTGGTGACCAACACGCTGCCCATTCCACTCGAGCACCGCTTCGACAAGCTCACCGTGCTGTCGATCGCCCCGCTGCTGGCCAAGGCCATCTACGAGGTCTTCACGGACGGATCGGTGACCCGGATGTTCGAGCCGGTCGAGCAGCCCACGCTGATCGGGCCCTGAGGTCCTGCGCTATTCTCAAGGCCGTTCCACGGCGAGGGTGCCGGTCGGCACCGTGATCGACGGGGTTGTCCGCCTCTCGCCTGCGCGAACACCCCCGTTGCGTCGAAGGAGACCGTCGTGCCTGTCCGTTTCACCGCTGAGCCCCGTTCCGATTTCGGTAAGGGCGCGGCCCGCCGTCTACGTCGTGACGGGCGTATCCCAGCTGTCATCTATGGTGCGGGCAGCGATGTCACGCACATCTCACTCCCCGCGCACGAACTCACCCTCGCCCTGCGCGTGCCCTCGGCCACCTTCGAGATCGACCTGGCCGGTACGACCACGCTGGTCAAGCCGCGTGATGTGCAGCGCGAGCCGGTCCGCCGCGACATCGAGCACGTCGACCTCATCGTGATCGACGCCGCCGAGGCGCGTGCACGCGAGACCCGCTCCCAGGCGATGGTCGCCGAGGCTGAGGCCGCCGCTGAGGCCGCCGCCACCGCGGCAGCACCCAAGGGTGCGGCTGAGGAGCCGGAGGCGTCCGGTGAGGGCTCCGCCGAAGGCGCCGCGGAGGGCGACGCCGAGGAGAACGCCTGATCCAGGCACCGCACACCGCGAAGGAGTTCGCCGATGAACCTGCCTCGACAGGAGGCGACACTCGTGGTGGGTCTGGGTAATCCCGGCGAGCGGTACGCGGCAACCCGACACAACGTCGGGGCCATGGTGCTCGACCACATCGTCGCCGTCGACGGTGGTCGCTGGAAATCCCAGCGCAAAACCCGCTGTGACGTCGCCGAGGTCCGCTGGGCGGGTCACCAGGTTGTGTTAGCCCGACCGCACAGTTTCATGAACGAATCCGGGGGGCCGGTCTCCGCGCTCGCCGCGTTCTACGGGGTGCCCCCGGAGGGCGTTGTCGTCTTGCACGATGAACTCGACCTGCCCTTCGCCACCCTGCGGATCAAGGCGGGCGGAGGCGACAACGGTCACAACGGTTTGAAGAGCATCCGGCGCTCTCTGGGCAGTGGTGACACCGTGCGCGTCCGCATCGGTGTCGGTCGACCGCCTGGTCGCCAGGATCCGGCCGACTTCGTCCTCAAACCGTTCTCCACCGCAGAGCGACGTGATCTGCCGGATCTGATCCAGCGCGCGGCGGAGGCGACCGAGTGCGTCGTCACCCAGGGCGTCGCGGTAGCTCAGAATCGATACAACGCGAGTCCTGAAACATCTGATCCCTCGATCAAGGAGACGCACTGATGAGCGACGACGGCCACACCATGACCGATATGCAGATCTCGGCGATGATCGCGGCCGAGGCCGGAGCGCTCCTGCTGGACCTGCGCGACACCTTCGGTTCGATCGAGGACTCCGAGGCTGCCGATGAATTGCGCAAAGCAGGCGACCGCAGGTCGCACGAGCACATCGTCGCGCGCTTTGCTCAACTGCGTCCCGATGACGTGGTGCTGAGTGAGGAGGGTGTTGACGACCCGGTTCGACTGGCGGCCGATCGCGTGTGGATCGTCGACCCGCTCGATGGCACCCGCGAATACGGACAGGGTCGCGTCGACTTCGCCGTGCACATCGTGCTGTGGACTCGAGACGAGCACGCACCCACCGGCGGCACGCTGAGTGCGAGCACGGTGGAGCTACCCGCACAGAAATCCGCGCGTCGTACCGACGACATCGCACCGGTGCTGCGCGGCCTGCCTGACGATCGGCCTGTCCGCATCGTCGCCTCGCGCACGCGCCCACCGGCCGTCCTCGCCGATGCGGTCGACATCCTCGCGGCTCGGCTGGCCGAGCGCGGTCACGACCGCGGTGTCGAGGTGATCGATGTCGGGTCGGTGGGGGCGAAGGTGCACGAGATCCTCTCCGGGCGAGCCGAGGCCTACGTCCACGACACCGGTTTTTGGGAGTGGGACGTGGCAGCTCCCCTCGCGGTGGCGCACGCCTACGGGCTGACGGCCACACATCTGGATGACGCGCCCATCGCCTTCAACCAGCCCCGTCCCTATGTCACCGACCTCGTCGTCGGTCTGCCCTCCCTGGTGGTGGACCTGCAGGCAGCGATGCAGGAGGCAGCGCGCGCGTGAGCCTGCTCGGACTACGCACCACGCTCGCGGATGGTGCGCCGGAGTTGGCCGAAGCCCTGGCGCGAGCAGGAACCTCGCATGGCGCCGATCTGATCGCGCCACCGGCGGCTCGCCCGTTCATCGCCGCGGCGCTCGCCGAGGCACTCGGTACGGCTGTCGATGATGGGCCCCCACCCGGTGTCGTGCTCGCCGTGACCGCCTCGGTGGCGGAAGCGGAGGATCTCGCGGCTGGTGTGGGCGACCTTCTCGGACCTGAAGCCGTCGCGGTGTTCCCCGGGTGGGAGACGTTGCCGCACGAGCGATTGAGCCCATCGGCGGACACCGTGGGCCAGCGCATCGCGGTGCTGCGACGTATGGCCGATCCGGCACGTCGCCCCCGCGTCATCACGACTCCCGTTCGTGCGTTGCTACAGCCACTGTCTCGGCAGATATCGGCGATCGAGCCCATTAGCGCGGCGGTGGGCGATGAGGTCGATCTCGATCGGATCGCGCATCGGCTGGTGGAGTTCGGTTATCTGCGCACCGACCTGGTCGAACGGCGTGGACAGTTCGCCATGCGTGGCGGGATCCTCGACGTGTTCCCGCCGACCGAGGAGCACCCGGTGCGCGTGGAACTGTGGGGTGATGTGGTCGAGGAGGTGCGCGCATTCTCCGTCGCCGACCAACGCTCCCTCGAACTCCTACCGGCCGGGCTCCTGGCTCTCCCGGTGCGCGAGTTGCTGCTGACGGACACCGTCCGCGAACGCGCCCGCGCTCTCGCCGCTGCGCATCCGCAGATCGCCGACGTCGCATCGAGGATCGCCGAGGGGCTCATCGTCGATGGCATGGAGGCTCTTGCTGCGGCCCTGGTCGATGATCTCGTCGTCCTCGTCGATCTGCTCCCACCCGGATCGGTGCTGCTGACCTGCGATCCCGAACGTGTCCGGGCGCGTGCAGAGGATCTGGTAGCCACCTCGCAGGAGTTCCTCGAGGCGTCCTGGCATACCGCTGCCGTGGGTGGGGCGGCACCGCTCGATGTGGCGGATGGGGCGTTGGATCTGTCGGGATCGGCATATCGCGATCTCACCGACGTGGACCGCAGGGCATCCGAGCACGGGGTGGGGTGCTGGGCGACCGGAGTGTTCGGCCTCTCCGATGATGCTCTTGAGGTGCCCCTCGAGCAGGTGAATCCCTACCGAGGGCTGATTGCAGAGGCGATCGCCGACATGGGCCGGTGGCGGGAGGCCGGACGAGCAGTCGTCGTGGTGGCCGAAGGCCACGGATCGGCTGAACGGCTGGCGATCAGCCTGCGTGAGGAGGGGTGCCCCGCGCGTCAGGTGGAGACCCTCGATATCGCGCCTGCCGCCGGAGAGATCGTCGTCACCACCGCACGATTGACCCAGGGCGCGGTGTTGCCAGGCGTCGTGGTCGTCACCGAGGGTGATCTGCTCGGCGAGCGGACCCAGGTGCGCGATCTGGGACGGATGCCGTCGCGACGGCGACGCACGATCGATCCACTGCAATTGACAACCGGGGACTTCATCGTGCACGAGCAGCACGGGGTCGGCCGCTATGTCGAGATGGTGCAGCGCACGGTCGCGGGCGCGACGCGCGAGTACCTCGTCGTGGAGTACGCGGCGTCCAAGCGCGGCCAACCGGCCGATCGGTTGTACGTTCCGACAGATCAACTCGATCAGGTGACGCGCTATGTCGGTGGCGAGGCTCCCAGCCTGCATCGCCTTGGCGGCAGTGATTGGCAGCGCACGAAGTCTCGTGCGCGACGAGCGGTCCGGGAGATCGCCGGCGAACTCATCCGGCTCTATGCCGCGCGCACCGCTACGCAGGGTCGCGCGTTCGCGCCGGACACACCGTGGCAGCACGAGCTGGAGGATGCGTTTCCCTACGTCGAGACGCGTGATCAGCTGGCGAGCATCGACGAGGTCAAGGCCGATATGGAGCGGCCGATCCCGATGGACCGCGTCATCTGCGGGGATGTCGGCTACGGCAAGACCGAGATCGCGGTTCGCGCGGCGTTCAAGGCTGTGCAGGACGGCACTCAGGTGGCGGTTCTCGTCCCGACGACACTGCTCGTGCAGCAGCACCTTGCGACGTTCACTCGCCGATATGCGCCGTTCCCCGTCACGGTGGCGGGTCTGTCCCGCTTCAACACCGATGCGGAGGCCAGAAAGGTCCTAGCCGGCCTCGCGGATGGCAGCATCGACATCGTCATCGGCACACACCGACTGCTGACCCCGCAGGTGCGCTTCAAAGATCTCGGGCTGCTCATCGTCGATGAGGAGCAGCGCTTCGGGGTCGAACACAAGGAGCACATCAAGGCGCTGCGCACCAGTGTCGATGTGCTGACGATGTCGGCTACGCCGATCCCGCGCACGTTGGAGATGTCGCTGACCGGGATACGGGAGATGTCCACGATCACCACGCCTCCCGAGGAGCGGCTGCCTATCTTGACCTATGTCGGCCCGTACGACGATCGGCAGATCGCTGCTGCGATCCGGCGAGAGCTCATCCGCGACGGACAGGTGTTCTTCGTCCACAACCGCGTCGAGTCGATCGAGAGGGCAGCGGCGCGGGTGCGTGATCTCGTTCCCGAGGCACGCGTTGCCGTCGCGCACGGCCAGATGAACGAACATGAACTCGAGCGGATCGTCGTGCAGTTCTGGGAAGGGGCGATCGATGTGCTGGTGTGCACCACGATCGTCGAAAATGGCATCGACATCGCCAACGCGAACACCCTCATCGTCGACCGCGCCGACACCCTCGGCCTGTCGCAGTTGCACCAGTTGCGGGGTCGAGTCGGGCGCGGACGCGAACGCGGGTACGCCTACTTCTGCTACCCGGGGGAGAAGCCACTGAGTGAGACGGCGTACGAGCGATTGTCGACGATCGCCCAGCACAATGACCTCGGCTCCGGCATGCAGATCGCGATGAAGGACCTCGAGATCCGGGGAGCGGGCAACCTGCTCGGTGGAGAGCAGAGTGGTCACATCGCCGAGGTCGGATTCGACCTGTATGTGCGAATGGTCGGTGAAGCGTTGGCGGCGCATCGCGGCGATGCGGATGCCGATCGGATCGAGACCCGGGTCGAGTTGCCGGTGGACGCGCATATTCCCCACGACTACATCGACCAGGAGCGACTGCGCCTCGAGGCCTACCGTCGGCTCGCGGACGCTGCCGATGATGCTGCGATCGACGCTGTCGCCGAGGAGCTCCTCGATCGATACGGGGCGCTGCCGGCACCGGTCGAGCGGTTGCTCGCGGTGGCTCGCTTCCGGGCCCGTGCTCGGGCCGCCGGCCTAGAGGAGGTCGTGCTGCAGGGCAAGGTCGTGCGCATGCATCCGGTCGACCTCCCCGAATCAGCCACGATGCGCCTGACGCGGCTCTACCCGGGAACCACCGTCAAGCCCGCGGTCCGTACGATCCTCCTACCGCGTCCGATGACCGCGACGGTGGGTGGTGCGCCCCTGGCGGACCTCGATCTGCTGGAGTGGGCGATGGGCGTGGTCGACACCATCAGTCCGGATACAGCCCGAGTCGGGGCCTGATCTGCGCTGGTGGAGAGGGCAGACTGGCGCGTGATGATGATGAGCACATGAGAGAGGAAACGTCGTGAGCCGAGTGCGTTTCGTGATCCGACCGGTCGGACTACGGGCGAGGGTCAGTGTCGTCGCGGGCCTGGCGACCGCTGGGTTGGTGCTGGCTGCCTGCGGCGGCGCGGTCGCGGCAGGTTCGGCCGCTGTCCTCGGTGATGAGCGCATCCCGACCAGTGAGGTTTCCGGCCAGTTGGCTCAGATCAACACTGCCCGGGGGCTGCCGGCGGACTCCGCGAACGCCGAGGCGACGACGAGCATCATCCAGCGACTCGTGGTCACCAACCTCGTCGACCAGGCCGCCGACCGACTGGGCGTGACGATCAGCGATGGTGCCGTCGACGCCGAGTTGCTTGCCCTGGAAGCCAACGCCGGTGGTCGTGAGGCACTCGATGATGCACTCCTGCAGAGCAACATCCCTCCCGACCAGGCCGCAGCCCAGGTGCGGGTATCCCTGCTAGTCCGCGAGATGGGACTCATCCTCGACCCCACCGGCGACCCGCAGACCCAGAACACCGCGGTGTTCAACTATGTCGTCGCACTCTCCGACGAACTCGACGTCAGCATCAGTCCGCGTTTCGGCACCTGGGATTCCGCCCAGTTATCCCTCGGCCCGCTCCCCGATGACCTGTCGACCCCGGCCCCGCAGGCCGAGCCGGCAGCCGGCTGAGCCGGATTACTCGCCATGACGACCGGTGATCACGTCACCGAGCTCGTGGCGGTGATGGATCGGCTGCGATCCCCGGGCGGGTGCCCCTGGGATGCCCGTCAGACCCACGCCAGTCTCGTGGAGTACCTCGTCGAGGAGGCCTATGAGGTCATCGAGGCGATCGAGGCTGATGATCGCGAGGCATTGCGCGAGGAACTCGGTGATCTGCTGCTGCAGGTGGTGTTCCATTCCCGCATCGCGGCGGAGGATCCCGATGATCCGTGGACGATCGATGATGTCGCCGATGGCATCGTCGCCAAACTCGTGCGTCGCCACCCGCATGTGTTCGGTGACGACACCGCCGATTCGGCTGAGCACGTCGAGTCGCGCTGGCATGAGTTGAAGGCAGCCGAGAAAGGCCGCGATTCGGTGACCGACGGCATCCCGGCGGCACTTCCGGGATTGATGTATGCCGCGAAGCACCTGTCACGCAGTGCGGGCCTCGAGGTGGATGTGCCCGGACGCTCGATGGCCGCCGAGAGTCTCGCGGAGTTCACCGACGAGGACGAGATGGGTGAGTTCCTGCTGGGTGTCGTGGCCGAGGCCCGCGTGCGCGGCTGGGATGCCGAGGCCGCAGTGCGCTCAGCCACCCGGGCCCATGCCGAACGGATCCGGTCGGTGGAGGCCGAACGTGCCGGAAATGACGCATCGTGAGTGAGGAGCTGACTGAGATGCCGAATGCGGCCACGGCGGAGTTCCGGGCCGCTGCTCACGCGGCGATCGATGAGTTGCTGGCCGCGAACCCGGTCAGCGCGACCTCGATGGGTGATCACCGTTTCGATGACCGCCTGCCTGATCGCACCCCCGACGCGGTCGCCGACCTCGTCGCGCGCCTCGATGATCACCTGACCCGACTCGATGCCGTCGACGACGTCGAGTTGGAACTCTCCGATCTGGTGGATCTTGAGATCCTGCGCTCGAAGATCACCGCGATGCGCTTCGACCTGGCCGAGGTGCGCCGGCACGTGTGGGATCCGCTCACCTGGAATCCAGCCACCGCGATCTATCTGCTCACCGCTCGAGATTTCGCACCCGCGGATGCGCGGGTGGAATCAGCTGCTGCGCGACTGGCTGAGATCCCGGAATATCTGGCGGATGCGCGCGCGACGCTCGGGGAGATGTCGGGGATCCACACCGAGACCGCGATCGGCCAACTCGGTGGATTCGACGGTGTCGTCGATCAGGTGCGTGCGCTGGCGCAGTCATGCGGGATGGACGTGTCGCAGGTGGCTGATGCGGCGTGTGACTCTGTCGCTGAGCATGTGGCGTGGCTGAGCAAGCAATTGCCTGCAGCGCTTCGTGATCCGCGGCTGGGTGTGCGGTTGTATAGCGCGGCGGTGTGGCATCACCTCGATGAGGAGATCGGGCCGGGGGAGATCCTCGAGGCAGCCGAGGTGCACCTGGATGACACGACCGCGCGGATGCGCGAACTCTCCGCGCAGTTCCTGGGTGAGAAGCCCGCTGCCGGGATCGTGCGCCGGGCACTCGATCGCATCGCCGCCGAGGCTCCGGTCACCGACGCGACGATCCTGGGGCTGTCGGCTGATGCACTGGATCGCACGACACGGTTCGTGCGCGAATCAGGATTGGTGAGTGTTCCCGAGTTCGACACGCGCATCATCGAGATGCCCGAGATCCATCGAGGCATCGCGGTGGCGTACTGCGATGCCCCCGGACCGCTGGAGACAGCGGATGTCGCAACCTATGTCGCCGTCGCCCCCACTCCGGCTGACTGGCCCGCGGATCGGGTGGAGTCGTTCTATCGCGAATACAACGGCACCCTGCTGCACGACCTGATGATCCACGAGGCGATGCCCGGCCACGTGCTGCAGTTGGCCCACGCCCGCCAGCTGGATGCGATGACTCCGGTGCGCCGGTTCGGCTACAGCGGGGTGTTCGTCGAGGGCTGGGCGGTCTATGCCGAGGAGCAGATGTCGCTGGCCGGCTACACCCCCGATGACCGACCCGATGCGCATCTGCGGTTGGAACTGCAGCGGTTGAAGATGAGTGCACGCATGGCGTTGAACGCGATCCTCGATGCGCGAGTGCACGGCGGCGACATCACCGAGCCCGAGGCGCTGGACCTGATGCAACGACGCGGATTCCAGGAAGAGGGCGAGGCGCGCGGCAAGTGGCGCCGGGCGTTGCTCACCGCGACCCAGCTGCCGACCTATTTCGTGGGCTGGCGGGCAGTGCGCTCGATCGGTGATGACCTGCGTGTGCTGCACCCGGATTGGACGCAGCAGCAGGTGCATGACCTGATGCTGTCGAAGGGCTCACCCGGCCCGCGCCACCTGCGCGCTCTGCTCGGGCTCTGACTCTCGGGCGCGAGCAGGGCCGACTAGGCTTGCCGGCCATGGCCAGCATCGACGACGTCCTCGCCCGCGAAATCCTCGATTCCCGCGGAAACCCCACCCTCGAGGTTGAGATCGCCCTCGACGACGGCACCTCTGCCCGTGCCGCTGTGCCCTCAGGTGCCTCGACCGGCGCCTTCGAGGCCGCCGAACGACGTGATGGTGATGCGGGGCGTTACCTGGGCAAGGGTGTGCAGGAGGCCGTTCTCGCCGTCGAGGACGAGATCACCCCGGAGATCCTCGGAATGGATGCCGCCGAGCAGCGCATCATCGATCAGATCATGATCGACCTGGATGGAACCCCGAACAAATCGCGACTGGGCGCCAACGCGATCCTCGGCGTCTCACTCGCCGTCGCGCGCGCCGCGGCTGATTCCGCTGATCTGCCGCTGTTCCGCTACGTCGGCGGCCCCAATGCGCACGTGCTGCCCGTACCGATGATGAACATCCTCAACGGTGGTGCGCACGCCGACACCGGAGTCGACATCCAGGAGTTCATGATCGCGCCGATCGGCGCATCGACCTTCGCCGACGCGTTGCGTTGTGGTGCCGAGGTGTATCACGCATTGAAGTCGGTGCTGAAGGACAGCGGCTACGCCACCGGTCTGGGTGACGAAGGTGGATTCGCACCGGACCTGGCCAATAACCGTGCGGCCCTCGAATTGATCGGCACCGCTGTCGACAAGGCCGGCTTCACTCTGGGAACCGACATCGCCCTCGCTCTCGATGTCGCGTCCACGGAGTTCTTCGCCGATGGTTCCTACACCTTCGAAGGTGCAGCACGATCGGCCGAGTGGATGACCGGGTACTACGAGAGCCTGCTCGCGGACTTCCCGATGGTGTCGATCGAAGACCCCCTGGCCGAAGACGACTGGGCCGGCTGGGTGCACCTGACCAACGCGATCGGTGCGCGCGTGCAACTCGTGGGCGACGACCTGTTCGTCACGAACCCCGAGCGTCTGCAGCGCGGCATCGACGAGGGCGCGGCGAATGCACTGCTGGTGAAGGTCAACCAGATCGGCACCCTCACCGAGACCCTCGACGCCGTCGCCCTGGCACACCGCAACGGCTACCGCTGCATGATGAGCCACCGCAGCGGTGAGACCGAAGACACCACGATCGCCGATCTGGCCGTTGCCGTCGATGCCGGCCAGATCAAGACCGGTGCCCCGGCGCGCTCGGAGCGGGTCGCGAAATACAACCAGCTGCTGCGCATCGAAGAAGAACTCGCCGATGCCGGCCGATACGCCGGAGCGAGCGCCTTCGCGCGTTGAACCCCCCACCCATGAGACCATCGTGGGCATGGCAGCGCGACGAACGACCTTCACCGGGCGTGCGGTGATCGTGGTGTGCGTGCTCGCAGCTCTCGCAGTCACCCTGGCGGTTCCTATCCGCGAACTGCTCTCGCAGCAGTCCGAGATCGCCGCACTAACCGATGAGGTCGCCGCCGCAGAGGAACGTGTCGACGACCTATCTGCGCGGGTCGCTGACTGGAACGACCCCGCCTACATCGCAGCCCAGGCCCGCACCCGCCTGCACTTCGTGTTCCCCGGTGAAGTCGGCTACGTCGTCCTCGGAGCCGATGATCGACCGATCGAACCGGCCGACCAGCCGGTAGAGGATGACGCGACTGATCCGTGGTTCACCAAGGCATGGGAGAGCATGCGTTCGGCCGACCACACCGCAGACTGATGCTGTCACCGACCGACCTGGCCATGATCGCCGCACAACTTCATCGGCAACCACGTGGAGACATGACCGTGGCTCATCGCTGCCCCTGCGGACGCCCGGATGTCGTGCGCACGCATCCGAGGCTCCCCGACGGAACCCCCTTCCCGACCCTGTACTACCTCACCTGCCCGCGTGCGTCGGCTGCCTGCAGTCGACTGGAGAGCGAAGGGGTGATGCGCGTGATGGAGGAGCGGTTGGCGGCGGATCCCGAACTCGCCGCTGACTACACACGAGCGCATGAGGAGTACCTCGCGGAGCGCGAGGAGTGGGAGGTCGTGCCCGAGATCGCCGGTGTGACCGCCGGGGGGATGCCTACCCGGGTGAAATGCCTGCACGTGCTGCTCGCTCATTCGCTGGCTGCTGGACCCGGCGTCAATCCCCTCGGAGACGAGGTGCGCGATGCGGTCGGTACGTGGTGGGAGCCGGTTGACTGCGGGGTCGACCCAGAGTCCGCTCCGCCCGTGGAAATCCCGTGACACGTGTTGCCGCAATCGATTGCGGTACCAACTCGATCCGACTTCTCGTCGCCGATGTCACCGATGGTGAACTCATCGACGTGGATCGCCGGATGGTGATCGTCCGACTCGGTGAGGGTGTGGATCGCACGGGTGAATTCAGCCCGGCCGCTTTGGAGCGGACTTTCGCGGCGTGCCGGGAATACGCCGAGGTCATCAACGGCGCGGAGGTGCAGCGAGTGCGATTCGTAGCGACGAGCGCGAGTCGAGATGTGTCCAATCGCGAACACTTCGTCGATGGAGTTCGCGGCATCCTCGGTGTCGAGCCTGAGGTCATCACGGGTGCTGAGGAAGCCAGCCTGTCCTTCGCCGGGGCGGTCGGTGGTCTCGCCGAGGGGGCAGCCCCCGCACCTCGGCTCGTGGTCGACATCGGTGGTGGATCGACGGAGTGCGTGCTCGGAGACAGTGCGCCTGTTGCCGCCTTCTCAGTCGACATCGGCTGCGTTCGCATGACCGAACGCCATCTGCAGTCCGATCCCCCGACAGCTGCGCAGATCGAGGCCACCAGGGCTGATATCGCGAGCGCGCTCGATGTCGTCGAGCAGCACGTGCCGCTGAGCGAGGCGGTCAGCATGGTGGGTCTCGCCGGAACGGTGACCACGATCTCGGCCATCGCTCATCGACTGCCCGCATACGACCCGGCGTTCCTGCATGGCAGCGTTGTCACGGCCGAGCAGATCGACCAGGTGGTCGCCGCACTACTGGTGATGCCTCGAACGGAGCGGGCCGCGATGGCGGTGATGCACCCCGGACGCGTCGATGTCATCGCCGGGGGAGGGCTGGTGCTCCAGGCGGTGGTCGCCCGTCGTGGTCAGCGAGGCCGACATCCTCGACGGGCTCGCCCGCACCCTCGCCGGTACGACTCCTTAGCGCCCCCCATCGCCCCCCCACCCCGCGAACACGACGCACGGAGTAGCAGGGGAATAGGGTGTAAGCGGTTGCTGAAACGAAGGTAACAGGCCTACACTTCCCGCCCATGGCCATCACCATCCGCGATGTCGCCGATGCGGCCGGAGTCTCCACCGCCACGGTGTCCCGGGCCCTGCGTGGCCTGCCGCATGTGGATCCCCAGACCCGGGCCAAGGTGGAGAAGGTCGCCCGCGAGATGGACTACGTCGTCTCGCCGAGCGCGTCACGCTTGGCCAGCGGTCGCACGGGCACCATCGCCGTGATCGCTCCGTTCATCGCGCGCTGGTTCTTCGCCACCGTCCTCAGCGGAGTCGAGAGCGTCCTGCAAAGCAGCGATATCGACCTGCTCGTCTTCGAGGTGGGCGATCCGGCCACGACCTACCGCGTGCCGCCCGAACAGCGCCTGCGTGGACGCGTCGACGGTCTCCTCGTCGTCTCGCTGCCCTCCGACGAGGCTGCGGTCGCTGATCTGCTGTCCCTGGGTCTTCCGGTGAGCCTCATCGGATCGGCAGCACCCGGAGTTCCGTCGGTGTCCATCGACGATGTCGCCGCGGGACGTGTTGCGACCCAGCACCTGATCAACACCGGCCATGAGCGCATCGGCATCATCACCGGGCAGCCGAACCCGACCGGGTTCACCCCGGCTGAAGACCGCCGCCGCGGATATCGCACGGCCCTGGATGAGGCGGGGTTGGCGTTCCGTCCGGAGTTCGAAGGGCACGGGTACTTCACTGTGGCCGGGGGAGAACAGGCGATGACCGGACTACTCGCGCTGCGGCAGCCACCGACGGCAGTGTTCGCAGCCTCCGATGAGATGGGCTTCGGCGCGATCCGCGCCCTGCAGCGGCACGGGTTGCGGCCCGGGCATGATGTCGCGGTGATCGGGGTCGACGGCCACGACCTGTCGGATCTTCTCGATCTGTCGACCGTGGTCCAACCCGTGCGTGATCTGGGCCGGATGGCAACCGAATCGCTGCTCGCACAACTGCGTATGCCGTCGGCTGATCGCGGGCAGATCGCACACGCGACGAATGTGCCGACGACCCTGGTGGTACGCGGATCGACCGTGCCCTCAGCGGAGATGCCGCTGCGGCGAGGGCACGTTACGCGCTGAGCCGTTCCCGGTCGCCGGTCGAGGCGAAGACGTAGGTGCGGTTGGGGCGGACGCGCACGGTGTCACCGATGCGAGTACCGATCGATCCTGGTTCGCGGGCGATCAAACTCACCGACGTGCCATCGAACTCAGGGGTGTCGCCGTAGACGTACGCGTCGGCGCCGAGTTCTTCGACGAGATTGACCTTCATCTCCGCACCCTCATCGGCGATGTGCAGATCCTCCGGACGGATGCCGAGGAAGACCGTCTTCGCGTCGCCGGTCTTGGCGAGGACATCCCGCTCGATGGGGACGGTGTAGTCGCCGAGGCGCACGCCGCCATCGACGATCGGTGTTTCGATGAGGTTCATCGACGGAGAACCGATGAAGGCGCCGACGAAGGCGTTGGCCGGTGACTCGTACAACTCGCGCGGGGAAGCAACCTGCTGCAGAACCCCGGCGGACAGCACCGCGACTCGATCACCCATCGTCATCGCCTCGACCTGGTCGTGGGTGACGTAGATGGTCGTGGTGCCCAGACGCTTCTGCAGCGCCGCAATCTGAGTACGGGTCGACACACGCAGTTTGGCGTCGAGATTGGACAACGGCTCGTCCATGAGGAACACCTCGGGCTCACGCACGATGGCGCGGCCCATAGCGACGCGCTGACGCTGTCCGCCGGAGAGTGCCTTCGGTTTACGGTCGAGGTATTCGGTGAGATCGAGTAGCGTCGCGGCTTCCTTGACCCTCCGGTCGATGTCGTCCTTGCTGACCTTCTGGATCTTCAGTGCGAAGGCCATGTTCTCGGCCACGCTCATGTGGGGGTACAGCGCGTAGTTCTGAAAGACCATGGCGATATCGCGATCCTTGGCGGCCACCTTGGTCACATCACGATCGCCGATGCAGATCCGGCCGTCGGAGATCGGCTCGAGGCCCGCGAGCATCCGCAGCGACGTCGATTTGCCGCAGCCGGAGGGACCGACGAGGACGAGGAACTCGCCCTGGGCGATGTCGAGGTCGAGGTGACTCACCGCCGGAGTCGTGGTTCCTGGGTAGACGAGGCTGACATCCTCGTAGGTAACCCGGCTACTCATGCGCGACCCCGATCGTCTGTGGGCGTGGAACCAGCTTCGGTCGTGCTCGAGGCGAGCACTGTGGATTCGGCCACTGTGTCTTTCGGCGAGGTTACCGGTTCGTGACCGGGGGCGGTAGTCCGAGGTTGCCAAATCGTAACCGATTACATGCCCGTGTTACATACTCGTGTCTTGCCCTTTGCTGTGATTCCGACAAGACTGCAAAGCGTTTACAGCCTCCCGGGGGTCTGCCTGCCCGGGTTTTCACACAATCGCATAGGCAGACAAGTGAGTTGAGGAGAAGGCATGACTGCACCTCTGCGTCGCCGCGGGGTCGCGATCCTGGCCGGTGGAGCGGCAGCGGCACTGCTGCTGGCCGCCTGCGGTGGATCGGATGACTCCGGCGGTTCGGCCACGCCGACACAGACCGGCGAGACCACCAGCGCACCGGCCCCCAGCCCGACCGGCGATGTTCCGGCCGGCTGCGAGCCCTACGCCGAATACCTCGGTAACGAGGGAAGCTCGGTCACCATCTTCACGTCGATCCTGCCGCCTGAGCAGCAGCTGTTCGAAGAGTCGTGGCTGAAGTTCGAAGAGTGCACGGGCATCGACATCGTGTACGAGGCCAGCGACCAGTTCGAGGCCCAGTTGCCCACCCGCATCGCCGGTGGCAACGCCCCCGACATCGCCTTCATCCCGCAGCCCGGTCTGCTTGCCACGCTCGTCGAGCGCGGCGGTCCGGTGGCCGCACCGGCGGCGACCGCGGCGAACGTCGATGAGTACTTCAACCCGGCCTGGAAGGCCTACGGCACCGTCGACGGCACCTTCTACGCCGCACCGCTCGGCTCGAACATGAAGTCCTTCGTGTGGTACTCCCCGAAGGTGTTCGCGGCCAACGGCTACGAGGTCCCCACCACGTGGGACGCCATGTTCGCTCTGTCTGACCAGATGGTCGCCGACGGCATCACCCCGTGGTGCGGCGGCATGGAGTCCGGCGGCGCCACCGGTTGGCCGGCCACCGACTGGCTGGAGCAGACCGTGCTCCGCCTGTACGGCGGCGAGGTCTACGACCAGTGGGTCAACCACGAGGTGCTGTTCAACTCCCCCGAGATCACCGAGGCCATGAACGTCGTGGCCGGCTGGATGAAGAACGAGGAGTACGTCAACGGCGGTCACGTGACCGGCCAGGGCTACGGCAACGTCGCCTCGATCCCGACCGTGGCGTTCCAGGACGCTGGCGTGGGCATCATCCCCGGTGAGTGCGGCATGCTGCAGCAGGCGTCGTTCTACGCCAACTTCTGGGCGAACTTCGATGAGAACGCCGTCATCGCTGAGGATGGCGACGTGTTCGCGTTCTACCTGCCTGCGATCACCGACGCGGTGTCGACGCCGATCGTCGGCGGCGGCGAGTTCGTGACCGCGTTCTCTGACGCACCTGCGGTGCAGGCGGTCCAGACCTACCTGGCCTCCGCGGAGTTCGCGACCTCGAAGGCCTCGCTGGGCACCTGGGTGTCGGCCAACAGCGGCGTGCCGCTGGACACCTACACCAACCCGATCGACCGTCTGTCCGCGGAGTACCTGACCGACCAGTCGGGCACCTTCCGCTTCGACGCCTCCGACCTGATGCCCGCCGCCGTCGGCGCCGGTGCCTTCTGGACGGAGATGACGGCCTGGTTCGCCGAGGACAAGCCGACCGAGGCTGTCCTGCAGGCCATCGACGACGCGTGGCCGGCCTCCTAGGAGGTTGATCCCACGTTCGTCGTATGACTGACACCCGGGGCCCGGGGAGTGTAGAAACTCCTCGGGCCCCGGTGTCATATCAGGTGCAACACGCTGACCGGGAGATTGGGTAGGGGAGGTCGTCAGACATGGGTGAGGCCATCACCGAAGGCCTACCGAAGCTCGCCACGGCGGCCGCTGGGATCGGAGTGTTCTTCGCACTCCTACTCGTCGTGTTCTTCGTCCTCGGGCGCATCAAGGGCCGCTTCTCCGGACCCGTCGCCCTCCTCGCCTTCCTCGGGCCGGCAGTGCTGCTGCTCATCATGGGCTTGCTCGTCCCGGCCTTCCAGACCTTCATCAAGAGCCTGCAGAATCCCGCGAGCACCGAGTTCATCGGCTGGGCCAACTATGCCTGGGTGTTCGGCACCGACGGCAACCGTGAAGTCCTGCTCAACACGTTCCTGTGGCTGATCATCGCTCCGTTGTTCTCCACCGTCGCCGGGCTCACCCTGGCGCTGCTGCTGGATCGGATGCGTCGCGAATCTGTGCCCAAGTCCCTCATCTTCATGCCGATGGCGATCTCCTTCGTCGGCGCCAGCATCATCTGGGACCTCGTCTACGCCTACCGTGATCCGGCCAAGCCGCAGGTGGGTCTGCTGTCCCAGGTCGCCATCTGGATCGGCATCGAGAACCCGCCCAACTGGATCCTGCTGCAGCCGTGGAACAACTTCCTGCTCATGGTGATCATGATCTGGATCCAGACCGGCTTCGCGATGGTCGTGCTCTCCGCAGCGATCAAGGCCATCCCCGGTGATGTCGTCGAAGCGGCGATGCTCGATGGGGCCACGGGCTGGAGGCTGTTCAGCCGGGTCACCATCCCGATGATCCGCGCGACCCTCGTGGTTGTCGTCACCACGATCATGATTGCGACACTCAAGATCTTCGACATTGTGCGCGTGATGACCAACGGTAATTTCGGCACTCAGATCGTGGCCAATGAGATGTACGCCCAATCCTTCGTGCAATTCGACTACGGCCGTGGAAGTGCTCTCGCGGTCGTGCTCTTCGTGGCTGTGATCCCGCTCGTCGCCTACAACGTCCGCCAGCTACGCAAGGAGCGTGCCGTCCGATGAGCGTTGAAGCGCACGAGATCGTCGCGATGCCGCAGCCCCCACAGGGGCCGAAGATGACCATTCCCCAGGCGGCGAAGAAAACGCTGAGCAGCCCGTGGGCCAGTGGTTTCGTCATCCTGCTCACCGTCCTGTGGACCATCCCCACGGTTGGCCTGCTGGTGACCTCGTTGCGCCCCTCCGAGGATGCGAACAACTCCGGCTGGTGGACGATCGTCACCAACCCGTCGTTCACGCTGGGCAATTACTCCGAGGTGCTCACCGGTGGTGACACGATCCCCGGCGGGATCCTGCCGTACTTCTTCAACTCCTTCGCCATCGCGATCCCCGCGGCGCTGTTCCCGCTCGCGCTGGCCACGATGGCCGCCTACGCGATCGCCTGGGTGCCGTTCCGCGGAGCAACCTTCGTTTTCTTCGCGATCTTCGCCCTGCAGGTCGTGCCCTTGCAGATGGCACTGCTACCGCTGCTGCAGATGTTCAACCTCGGCTGGTCGATCGGGCCGATCACCGTCGTCCCGGATCTCGACCTCTCGGGTACCTATATCCCGCTGTGGGTGGCGCACACGATGTTCGCACTCCCGCTCGCGATCTTCCTCATCCACAACTTCATCGCGCAACTGCCGCGCGACCTGATGGAGGCCGCGCGTGTCGATGGCGCCGGGCACTTCACGATCTTCTACAAGATCGTCCTGCCGCTATCGGTCCCGGCAATCGCGTCGTTCGCGATCTTCCAGTTCCTGTGGGTGTGGAACGACCTGCTCGTGGCACTCACCTTCGCCGGCGGTACCCCCGATGTCGCGCCGATCACCGCGTACCTGGCGAACATCAAGGGCACCTACGGCGCCCAACTCGATCTGATCACCGCCGGTGCGTTCATCGCAATCATCGTCCCGCTGATCGTGTTCTTCGCCCTCCAGCGGTTCTTCGTCCGTGGTTTGCTGGCTGGTTCGGTCAAGGGCTGACGTTCAACGATCCCCTCGACCAGCGATCAGGGCTCGTAGCCAGTGAGCTGAGTCCTTCGCGGTGCGCGTCTGATCCACCGGGTCCACCCAGACGATGCCGAACCGCTTGGTCATCCCCTCGGCCCACTCGATGTTGTCCATCAGTGACCAGGCGAAGTAGCCGCGCAGGGGGACACCGTTGTCGCGTGCGGTGAGTGCAGCCGCGATATGCCGGCGCAGGTAGTCGGTCCGCTGGGCGTCATCGACTCGGCCGTCGACGAGCGCATCGTCGATCGCCGCACCGTTCTCGGTCACCCAGATCGGTACCCCGGGGAGCGCGTGCGTGATACGCCCCAGGATCTCGGTGAGCCCCTCGGGCACGATTTCCCAGCCCATCTGTGTGAGTGGCGGCCGGGGAGCGAAGGTGCACGGCGGGGTACCGGGGTAGGCCGACAACTCCGCGCCCACGGACCGCTCATCCGATGATCTGGTCGTGGTGACCCGTGCCACGGTGTAGTAGTTCTCTCCGATCCAATCCAGCGGCGTAGCGATGCTGGGCAGGTCGGAATCGCGCACGAAGGAGAAGTCCGCGAACGGCGCGCAGGATTCGCGCAGATCATCGGGGACCCCGCGCCCGGCCAGGAGGTCGAGGAAGAAGCGATTGTGCAAGCCGTCGATGTGGCGCACAGCCACCGCGGTCTCCGGCGCGTCGTCATCGGCCCAGATCGGCTGGCAGTTGAGCACGATGCCGCATTCGCGGGCATCGGCTTCGCGCAGGCTCAGCATCGCCTGGCCGTGCGCCAGCATCAGGTGGTAGGCCGCGCGCAGCGAACCCTCAGGATCACGCAGGCCCGGTGCGTGGATGCCAGCGGCGTAGCCGAGGTAGGCCGAGACCCACGGTTCATTCAACGTCGCCCAGCCACCCACCCGATCAGCGAGGTGGGTCGCGGCGAGGTGCGCATATTCGGCGAACCGCTGGGCGGTGCTGCGCTCCAGCCAGCCACCGAGCGCATCCAACTCGCTGGGCAGATCCCAGTGGTAGAGGGTGGCGACGGGTCGAATGCCACGCTCCAGCAGGCCGTCGACCAAGCGGTTGTAGAAGTCCAATCCCGTCGTCGAGACCGGCCCGGAACCTCCCGGTTGCAGACGCGGCCAGCTGATCGAGAATCGGTAGGCATCCACCCCCAGCCACGCCAGCAGATCGAGGTCCTCCTCGAGCCGATGGACGTGATCGCAGGCGGGTTCGGCGATCGCACCGTCGATCACGGCCCCGGGCTTCTCGGCGAAGTCATCCCAGATGCATCGCCCGCGCCCGGCCAGGTCACCCTCGATCTGCCACGAGGAGGTGGCAACGCCGAGTTCGAGGTCGCCAAGGTCGGGCAGGTCCCAGACAGCGGGCACGGTCAGGTCATCATCATGAGGGGCTGCTGCCATGCCCCCCATCGTCGCACTACCCTGGCGGGCATGGCTGACACCATCGAGATCACGTCCACCGCAACCCCGCTGCAGGGTCTGCTCGCCGTACCCGACTCCGGCTCGGGCCCGGGCGTCATCGTCATCCAGGAATGGTGGGGTCTGGTGCCGCAGATCGAGTCCGTGGTGGATCGATTCGCTGCCGCGGGGTTCGTCGCGCTGGCCCCCGATCACTACCGCGGTGAGCGCACGACCGAGCCCGATGAGGCCGGCAAGCTCATGATGGGGCTGAAGGTCGCTGCAGCGGCAAGTGACATTGCGGCATCGGCTGATCACCTCGTTCGATCGGGGATGCTCCCGATCGACAGGGTTGGGGTCGTGGGTTTCTGTATGGGGGGCGGACTCGCCCTGCTCGCCCCGACGGTCAGCCCGCACATCGACTGCGCGTCGGCGTTCTATCCGGCGATGCCCTGGCCGGATTACCACCCCGATTGGGCCAACTACACCGGCCGTGAGGCGCTGATCCATCAGGCAGAGTCCGATATTCCCAGCACCGGGGAGCGCATCGCCGAGTATGCAGCGGCGATCGGTGACAACGGTGGAACGGTCACGATCGTGGACTACCCCGGTTCGCAGCACGCGTTCTTCAACGAAGATCGGCCCGAGGTGTACGACGCGACCGCGGCCGGTATGGCATGGGATCGCACGGTGGAGATGTTCCGTCGGCGCCTGTCCGGTCCGTTCGCGTAGTTGTTCCTCCTGACCACGCGTGCGCGATTCCCTGCGGCAGCTCGATGCCGACATCATCGAGTGTCGCGCGTGCCCGCGCCTGGTGTCCTGGCGCGAGGAGGTAGCCGCGACCAAGCGTGCAGCCTTCGCCGATGAGGAGTACTGGGGGCTCCCTGTTCCGGGCTTCGGTGACGCGCATCCGCAGGTGCTCATCGTCGGTCTAGCCCCCGCCGCGCACGGAGCCAACCGCACCGGCCGGGTCTTCACCGGAGATCGAAGTGGCGACTGGCTCTTCGCTGCGTTGCATCGAGCGGGTTTCGCAGCGCAGCCGTGGTCGGTTGCTCGCGGTGATGGTCAGGTGGTGACCGGGGCGCGGGTCACAGCGGCGGTCAGGTGCGCTCCGCCGGAGAACAAGCCGACACCGGCTGAGCGCGATGCCTGTCTGCCGTTCCTGCAGCGTGAGATCGCGCTGACGTCTCCCCGGATCATCGTTGCCCTGGGTGCATTCGGGTGGGCTGCAGTACTGAGAGCACTGGTCGATCTACGCTTCCCCGTTCCCCGCCCGCGACCTCGGTTCGGCCATGGGGCAGAGGTCGAGATCGGCCCGGTGATGCTCTTGGGCTGTTACCACCCCAGCCAGCAGAACACCTTCACCGGCCGACTCACCGAGTTGATGCTCGATGAGGTCTTCGCTCGCGCCCGGATGCTGGCCGACCCGGAGGCCTAACCCAGTCATCGATTCATTGGGAGACGAACCGGGGACATGCCACGAGCGTGCGCTAGCGTGACATCTCGTGGCTGACACCCCTTCGCTTGCCGTCACCGTCTTGGGCCATGACCGCCCCGGCATCATCGCCGAGGTGACCGGAGCGCTCGCCGATCTCGGTGGCAACCTCGAGGACTCCTCCATGACGTTGCTGCGCGGGCACTTCGCCTGGACGCTCATCGTGTCGGGACCGAGCATGGAACAGGTGCGCGAACGTCTCGCACCCCTGTCCGAGGGCGACCTCGTCGTCACCGTGCTGGCCGTCCCCGAAGAGGGTGCGGTCCTCGCTCCGGCCTCGACCCGGTACGTGCTCAGCGTCCACGGTGGTGACCGTCCGGGCATCGTGTCCGCCATCACCGGTGTCGTCGCCGCGGCCGGAGGCAACATCGTCGACCTGACCACACGATTGGCCGGTGATCTGTACGTCGTCGTCGCCGAGGTCGTCCTACCCGAAGGCGTCGACATCGCGATGTTGGAACGCGAGTTGACCTCGGCTGCAACAGCCGTCGGCGTCGGGGTGACGCTGCGACCGGAGGACACCGACCTGCTGTGACCTCCCTGCTGCCGGACCTGCCGGAACTGCATGACGGGCGGGTGCGCGATGTCGTGCGCGCTCCCGATCCGGTGCTGGCCACGCCGTGTCCCGAGGTCGACCCCACCGATCCGGCCACCGTGGCACTCGCCGCTGATCTGCTCGCGACGATGGCAGTGTCACCCGGTTGCGTCGGGCTCGCGGCCAATCAGATTGGGGTCAGCGCTCGGGTGTTCTGCCTCGATGTGTCCGAGCACCCGAAGTCGCGCACGCATCACGGACGCTTCGTGCTGGTCAACCCCGTCCTGATCGAGGCGACCCGCAAGGATCGGGCGCGCGAGGGATGCATGTCGGTGCCGGACTTCACCGGCGATGTGCGGCGCGCGTCACGAGTGGTGATGACCGGCTTCGTGCCGGGCACGGGGGAGGAAGTGACGCTGACAACGGATGCCTTCGAAGCCCGGGCGCTGCAGCACGAACTCGACCACCTCGACGGCCTGCTGTTCCTCGATCGCGTGGTCGATGCCCGCGCCATCCACCCCCGCCAGACCTATCTGTGAACCCAAATCCGCAACGATTGGCATGTTGTCGCCCCTAGGGAGTTGCGGATTTCGGGTTCACTGACGGGGATCGGGGCGATCTCGCTCAGCGTCGTCCCGTGCGTTAGCGTCCGACTATGCACGCCATCTACGCCGCTGGCATCAGTCGTGACGATCCACTGTCGGTCCTCGCTATCGGCGAGGTCGAGCCGAAGCCGACGCCCGAGGACTGGGTCGATGTCGAGGTGAAGGCGATGAGCCTGAACCATCACGACGTCTGGGCGCTGAAAGGCCAGGCGCTGCGCGAGGAGCAGGTGCCGATGATCCTGGGCACCGACGCGGCCGGTATCGGCCCGGATGGTTCATCGGTCGTGGTGCACGCCGTGATCGGCAACCCGGTTCATGGCGATGAGACCCTCGACCCGAAGCGCTCGCTGCTCAGCGAGGTGTACCCCGGCACCTTCGCCGAGCGGGTACGAGTCCCGGCTCGCAATCTCATCCCCCTTCCTGACGGTATGAGTTACGCCGAGGCTGCCTGCCTGCCCACGGCCTACCTGACCGCCTATCGCATGCTCGCGACCAAATCGAACACCTCAGCCGGTGACACGGTGCTCATCCAGGGCGCCGGTGGAGGAGTCGCCACGGCCGCCATCGTGCTTGCCAAGGCGATGGGCTTGCAGGTTTGGGTCACCTCTCGGGATGCAGCAAAGGCGGACTGGGCACGCAGTATCGGTGCCGATGATGCCTTCGAGGTGGGCGCCCGGCTGCCCGACAAGGTCGATGCGGTGATCGAGACTGTCGGCGAGGCGACCTGGGATCACTCGCTGAAATCCCTGCGACCGGGAGGGACCATCGTGGTGTCCGGCGCGACCTCGGGTGCGATGCCGCCAGCCCAACTCAACCGGGTGTTCTTCCTGCAGTTGGTCATCGCCGGCTCGACCATGGGCACCGCCGAGGAGTTCGCCCGCATGCTGGGCCTGCTCGCCGAGTCCGGGGTGCGCCCGATCATCGACCGGGAACTGCCCATGGATGACGCCCGCGAGGGGTTCGCGGCGATGATCGAGGGGTCGGTACGCGGCAAGATCGTGATGACCCGGTAATCAAGCCTTCGACGAGGCCCGGTGACCTCCATGTCCTGAGACACCTGTCCCCGATGTCCCGAGACATCACGCGAGTGCCCCCGGAGGGAGTCGAACCCTCACTGTGCCGGGTTTAAGCCGGGTGTCTCTGCCGGTTGGACTACGGGGGCGTGGGCTTTAGGCGAGTCATCCCTTCCAGGGAATGACGCGGGGGCCCTCGTGGGTTACGGTAGAGGAGAGCCTGACCTTCCCTGGAGGAGACCAGACATGCAGACCGCCAACCCGATCCTGGCCCGCATCGACCGTGAGGCCGCGGCCCGCCAGACCACCGGCGGTGCCGGATTCGCCTATGACGAGGGCCGCTCGGCCGTCGCCCAGGCCCAGGCCGGCGCCCCCACCACGGCACCCGGCTACGCCGGAATGCCTCCCACCATCTCCACCGGCTCCTCCGTCACCTTCGCCGATGTGATGGCCAAGAGCGGTGTGCTGTTCGTCCTCGCCGTGCTCGGCGCGGTCGCCGGGTGGCAGCTGGCCAACACCGGCCTGGGTGTCATGGTGGTCTTCGGTTCGATGATCGCCGCCCTCGTGCTGGGCCTGACCAATGCGTTCAAGCGCCAGGTCTCCCCGCCGCTGGTCATCGCCTACGCCCTCGTCTCCGGCGTGATGCTCGGCGCGGTCAGCAACTGGTACAACACCCTGGCGCTGGCCAACGACTACCAGGGCCTGGTGCTGCAGGCGGTCATCGCCACGATGACCACCTTCGGCGTGATGCTGCTGCTGTACGGCACCGGCATCGTGAAGGTCAACAACAAGTTCGTCAAAGTCATGATCACCGCGATGGCGGCCTACTTCGTCATCGCACTCGCTTCGTTCGTCGGCGCGATGTTCGGCGTCGGGGGCGGCTGGGGCTTCTACGGGGTGGGCACCTTCGGCCTGCTCCTGGCCCTTGCCGGTGTGCTGCTCGCAGCCTTCAGCCTGATGCTGGACTTCGAGGCGATCAAGCAGGGCATCGCGATGGGCCTGCCTGAGCGGGAGTCGTGGCGACTGTCCTTCGGCCTGCTGGTCACCATCGTGTGGCTGTACCTGGAGATCCTGCGCTTCCTGGCCATCATCGCCTCGGGCCGCGAATAATCACGCGACTCATCCTCTGCGCGTTTGCGCGTCGACCGACCCGCGTACATTCCACCCCGTGATCGATTACGGAGAGGAATTGACGCGGGTCGTCGACTTTCTGCGATCGATGCCGTTGGTGAAACTGTCACGCCCGATCGATGACGGGCTGACCCGTGCGCAGGCGGCGCGAGCGCTGGCCCAGTGGCTTGCCGATGCCGGTGCTCGCGCGGAAGGTCGACCTCTGCGCGCGGTACCCGATATCGGGGATCCGGCAGTCGGCGATCAGGTCGCGGTGACCGGGGCGGATCTAGCGCGAGTCGCTCCCGATGGGACGGTGCTCGCCGAAGCCGCCGAGCGCCTACGCACCCTCCGCCTGACCGTCTGAGTCACGGTTGTGGTCGCTAAGCGAGCGACCACAACCGTGACTCAGACGGAGGGCTGTGGGGGGTTGGGTGGGGTAGGGAGATCAGGTGGGTTGGGGGAGGTACTCGCCGGTCTCGCCGAGGCGCCACGCGGCGAGCACCTCCGGTAGCAGCGCCTGGGCTGCTGCGGAGTACCCCGCCGGTGAGGGGTGGAACCGGTCGGCGGCGAACATCACCTCAGGGCGCGCAGCGAATTCCGGGCCGAGCCGGGCTCCGAGGGCCACCGGGCGACCCCCCGCAGCGAGGGTCGCCTCTCTCTGCGCATCGGCTAGTGCCCGGGAACGCCGACGCGCCATCGTCTTCAACGGCTCGGGGATGGGCTGCACCGATCCCAGATCAGGGCAGGTCGCCATCACGACCTGGATGCCCTCCTCCCGTAATCGCCGAACGGCTCTACCCAACCGACGCGCTGAGATCGCACGGGGAATGAGATGCGTGATGTCGTTCGCGCCCACCATGATCACCACGACATGCGGTCGAGTCCACAGTGCTCTTTCGATCTGCGGATTCAGATCAGAAGTCTGGGCACCCACCACCGCATGATTGCTCAACACCACCGACCGGCCGGATAGTTCAGCGAGACCACGGGCGAGGATGACACCCATCGTCTGCTCTGGGTTATCCGCGCCGAGGCCGGCGGCGCCGGAGTCACCGAGCACCGCGAGCCGGATGCTCGTGCCCTCACCCTTTCCGTATCGACCATCGGCGTAAGGCGGCACCGAGGTGCGCGGTCCGATGCGACGCTTGGTCTGCAGGGCCTGGCCGGCGAGGATCGCGGTAGCCGCAGCTGACGCGGCGACGATGGAGGATGCCGCTGCGATGGCGGGGCGTTGACGACTCATGCCTGCGTAGCTCGAGTGAGGAAGCCGCGCACCGCCTCGCGTGCATCATCGGTGATCTGCGGGCCGTGCGTGAAGGCCGCGATGGAGTAGTCGACCTCACCGAGGACGTGGGCGGTCTGCTGGTTTTGGCGGTAGGAGGTGCAGAACGCCGCGATCGGCCAGCTCATCTTCGAGCGCATATTCCAGATCGCATCCCCGGTGATCAGGACACCGGTCGGCTCGTGCAGCAGCGAGATGTGACCGGGCGTGTGACCGGGGGTGTGCAGGACGCGGATGCCACCTGCGACATCGATGATCGAGCCGTCGTGAAGGTGCTCGTTCACATCGACCGGTGCGAACCCACCGCCGGGCAATCGCGTGAACACGGCCCCGAATCGCGCGGACGCATCTCGGGGAGCCCCGGCGCCGGTGCGGATGAACTCAGCGTCGTCGGCGTGCACCGTGACCCCATCGACACTCGATTGCCGAACGATCTGGGCGGCACCGCCAGCGTGATCGTTGTGCGCATGGGTGAGCACGATGCGCGTGACGTCGGCGGGCGCCTTGCCGATGGCAGTCAGGGCCGAAACGATCTTCGCCGGTGCGCGCTTCACCCCGCAGTCGATGAGGGTGACCGAGCCATCGTCGTCAACGAAGGCGAAGGAGTTGATGAAGTCGCCCAACGTCGGGATGCGATACACCCCGGGGGCCAGGGGGATGATCGGTGCCCTGCTCATGACCACAGCCTCATGACCACAGCGTAGGCTCATCTGCCATGCGCGTGGTGGAATCTGTCCTGGACCTCATCGGCGACACTCCTCTGGTCCGCCTGCGGCGGGTGACCGAGGGCATCGAGTGTCCGGTGTACGCGAAGGTCGAATACCTCAATCCGGGCGGATCGGTGAAGGATCGCATCGCCACCCGGATGATCGATACCGCCGAGGAGAAGGGCCTGCTCGAGCCCGGTGGGGTGATCGTGGAGCCCACGAGTGGCAATACCGGGGTCGGCCTGGCGATGGTGGCCCAGCAGCGCGGCTACCGATGCATCTTCGTCTGCCCGGACAAGGTCAGCCAGGATAAGCAGAACGTGCTGCGCGCCTATGGCGCTGAGGTCGTCGAATGCCCGACGGCGGTCGAACCAGATGATCCACGCTCCTACTACAGCGTGAGCGATCGACTCGCCCGCGAGGTGCCTGGTGCGTGGAAGCCTGATCAGTATTCGAATCCGGATAACCCGCGGTCGCACTACGAGCAGACCGGTCCTGAACTGTGGAAGCAGACCGACGGGCGTCTCACGCACTTCGTCGCCGGTGTCGGTACCGGCGGCACGATCACCGGTACGGGTCGGTATCTCAAAGAGGTCAGTGACGGTCGGGTGCGCATCATCGGGGCTGATCCCGAGGGCTCGGTGTACTCCGGTGGCACGGGCCGGCCGTACCTCGTCGAGGGGGTCGGTGAGGATTTCTGGCCGACGAGTTACGACCCGGATGTTCCCGATGAGATCATCGCGGTTAGTGATGCAGACTCCTTCGCGATGACCCGACGACTGGCCCGCGAGGAAGGATTACTCGTTGGCGGATCCTGCGGGATGGCCGTTGTCGCCGCGCTCGAGGTAGCGCGCAGAGCAACCGCTGATGACTTTGTCGTCGTCCTGCTCCCCGATTCTGGTCGCGGCTACCTGTCGAAGGTGTTCAACGACGAGTGGCTGGCCTCGTACGGCTTCGCCACCGGTGGGTCGGATGCCGCCGCGCACGAACGCACCATCGGAGACGTGCTGCGGGCGAAGTCCGGAGACCTACCGCCATTCGTGCACACGCATCCGACGGAGACTGTCCGCGATGCAATCGACATCCTCCGCGAATTCGGTGTCTCCCAGATGCCGGTCGTGCGAGCCGAGCCACCGGTGATGGCCGCCGAGGTCGTCGGCTCAGTCGCCGAACGCGATCTGCTCGATTCACTGTTCACCGGCCGCGCGAACCTGTCCGACGCGGTCGAGGGCCACATGTCCGACAAACTGCCGCAGGTGGGGTCGGGTGAACCGGTGGGAGCTGCCATCGATGCGCTCGAGAACGCAGACGCACTGCTGGTTCTCGATGACGGCAAGCCGGTGGGAGTGCTGTCGCGCAGCGACCTGCTCGGCCACCTCGCCGACTGAACGGCCGGATCACGCCAGCCTGACTAATCCAGCGGCGGTAGGGCGATTCCGGATGCGGAGTGGCAGCGGTAACCGTTGGGCACCTTGTACAGGTACTGCTGGTGATAGCCCTCGGCGTAGTAGAACGGTCTGCCATCGGCGGGGGCGACCTCGGTGGTGATCTCGCCGTAGCCGCGCTCGGCTAACGCCGGCGCGTACATCGCTGCTGTGCGCTCGACGAGATCGCGCTGTTCATCGGTCGTGTAGTACACGGTGCTGCGGTATTGCGTGCCCATGTCACTGCCCTGGCGGAACCCCTGGGTGGGGTCATGGCTTTCCCAGAAGTGCTTCACGACGTCGTAGGTGGAGATGTCCGCCTCGCGGTAGGCCACCAGTACCGCCTCGGTGTGACCGGTCCGCCCGGTGCACACCTCCTCGTAGGTGGGGTGCGCGGTGAAACCGCCCTGGTAGCCGACCGCGGTGGTGTACACCCCCGGCAGGCGCCAGTAGATCTCCTCAGCGCCCCAGAAGCAACCCATTCCGAGGTAGATGACGCTCAGGTCGGCCGGCCAGGGCTGGGCGTCGGTCGAGCGGATCGGGGTGCCGAGCACCGCGTGATCGACCGGAACCTCGAAGGGATAGTCCGCCCGCCCCGGCAGCGCCTCCTCGGCGGTCACCATGCTGCCTTTGCCGCCTCCGAGCAGCCCTGCGAGAAAGTCCGACATCGCCATATGACCAGTATGGCCCCCGTCTGAGATGCTGGCCCGATGGATGCCATGCCACGACCCGTCAGGCACGCCACCGTCGAATGGTTCGCTCCCGGCGATCAGGACCGCGTCGAGCATGCGGTTTCCTCAGCGCTGGCCGAACACGGCGGCCACGTCGAAGGGCTCGACGCCGATTACGGGGCGTCGACTGCCTTCCGGCTGCTGGGGATCATCGTCCCGGGCGAAGAGCACCGCGTGCCGGTGCATGCCCACGTCGATCTGCGCCCCGGCCCGGACGTGCACACCATCCAGGTGCGCCTGGAGATGCGCTCGATCGAGGGTCTGTACCTGCTGGAATTCGCCGAGGCCGAGCAGGCCGATGCGGCCTACGCGGAGAAGTTCGCTGAGATCGAGACAAGCTGCAAAGAGGCGACGGGAGTCACGGCATGACCCAATGGGACGACAGCGGATTCGATACGCGGGCGATCCATGCAGGACAGGAGCCTGATCCGCTCACCGGTGCTGTCGTGCCGCCGGTGTATCAGGTGTCGACCTACGCCCAGGATGGTGTCGGTGGGCTCCGCGGGGGATATGAGTACTCCCGCAGTGGCAACCCCACGCGCACCGCGCTGGAGGAATGTCTCGCTGCACTGGAGGCCCCCGGTATCGACGGTGCCCGTGGGCTGGCCTTCGCATCCGGCCTCGCCGCTGAGGACACGCTGCTGCGAGTCGTGGGTGCACCCGGCGCGCATGCTGTCATCGGCAATGACGCCTATGGCGGTACCTACCGGCTTTTCGCCCGCGTTGCCGAACCCTGGGGACTGGCGCACACACCGGTCGACCTGACCGATCACGATGCGGTGCGAGCGGCGATCGAGCCGGGTCGGACCCGGCTGATCTGGGCGGAGACGCCGACGAATCCGCTGCTGACCGTTGTCGATATCGCCGCACTCGCCCAGATCGCTCATGATGCGGGCGCACTGCTCGTGGTCGACAACACCTTCGCCTCCCCCTACCTGCAGCAGCCGATCGCGCTCGGTGCCGACGTGGTCGTGCATTCGACGACGAAGTACCTCGGGGGTCACTCCGACGTGGTGGGAGGCGCACTCATCGTGCGCGACGGCGAACTCGCTGAACGCGTGGCGTATCACCAGAATGCGATGGGCTCTGTCCCCGGACCCTGGGATTCATGGCTGGTGCTACGCGGCATCAAGACGCTGGGTGTGCGCATGGATCGCCACTGCGCCAATGCAAAGGCGGTGGTGGATCTGTTGTCGAATCACGCGCGGGTCACACAGGTGCTGTATCCGGGGCTGCCCGGGCATCCAGGGCATGAGGCTGCGGTCCGCCAGATGCGCGACTTCGGCGGCATGGTGTCCTTCCGCGTCGCCGGAGGGGCAGAGGAGGCCGTCGCGGTGTGCGGGCGTACGAATGTGTTCACCCTCGGGGAGTCCCTCGGCGGGGTGGAATCACTGATCGAGCACCCCGGACGCATGACGCACGCTTCGGCTGCGGGGTCCGCACTGGAGGTACCGGATGATCTGGTGCGCCTGTCGGTGGGGATCGAATCGGTCGAGGATCTGCTGACCGACCTGGACAAGGCGCTGGCATGAGCACTCACGCATCGCCAACGGCGCTATCGATCGCCGAGGCGGTGCGCAGTGCACAGGCGTCGGCGGTGTCGACCGTCTCGGAGGCCATCGCGCGCATCAGCGCCCTGGATGACCCGATCGAAGCGTTCCGTGTCGTGCGCGCTGATGCTGCGCTCACCGAGGCAGCCGAGGTCGATGCCCGATCCGACCGGGCGGACCTTCCGCTGGCTGGCGTGCCGGTGGCGATCAAGGACAACGTTGCGGTGGCGGGGGAGTCGATGCGGGTGGGTTCGGCCGCGACCTCCGATGCACCGCAGGGGGCAGACCATCCGGTCGTGGAGCGGATCCGATCGGCCGGAGGAGTCATCGTCGGCTTGACGAATGTTCCGGAGCTGTGCGTGTTCGGAGCGACTGATTCGGTCTATTCGGTCACCCGCAATCCGTGGAACATGTCAGTGACACCGGGTGGCTCGAGTGGCGGATCGGCGGCCGCCGTCGCGGCCGGGATGGTGCCGATCGCCCTGGGCAACGATGGAATGGGCAGTATTCGCATCCCCGCTGCCTGCACTGGTCTGGTGGGTGTGAAACCCGGGCGTGGTGTCGTGCCCGCGCAGTTGGGGGCGACCGACTGGTACGGAATGTCAGAGAACGGGCCGCTAGCCACAACAGTTTCCGACGCGGCGCTGTTGCTGTCCGTGATCGCCGACGAGCCGGTTCTCGCTGATATCCGTGAACCTCACCGGCTGCGGATTGCGGTGTCGTGGCGTTCGCCGGTCGCCGGTGTGAGTGTTGATACCGGATGGGCGGCCGGGGTCGATCGGGCAGCATCGTCACTGCAACTCATCGGCCACGATGTGCGGCGAGCGAGCCCGGTCTATCCAACGTCTGCTGCGATCGCGGGACTCGTGCGCTGGTTCGCCGGTACGGCTGACGATGCCGACTCTCTTGATGGTTCATCGTTGGAACGTCGAGTCCGCAGGCATGCTGCGATCGGGCGCGTTGTGCGCCGCACTCCGTTGATGAGCGAGCGGCTGCGTGACGCGTGGATCGAACGGGCCGGGGAGTTCCTGACCGAGTACGACGTGCTCATCACCCCGGCGCTTGCGCGGTCGCCGATCGAGGCACGCCGCTGGGGAGCAGGAGGTTGGGCGATGACCATGGCCTCCAATGTGCGGTACGCGCCCTTCGCGGCGCCCTGGAATATCGCCGGGTTCCCGGCGATGAGCGTGCCCGTGGGGATGCATCCTGTGTCGGGCACTCCGGTGGCGGTGCAGTTGGTGGCTCGTCCGGGCGGGGAGTCTGTCCTGCTCGGGTTGGCATCTCAGATGGAAGCCGCGATGCCCTGGCCGCGCACTGCTCCCTCGGATTCGGCTCACTCAGATTCGGCGCTGCTCAGGTAGGGGCCGGTCAGGTAGGGGCCGATCATCGAGATACCGGGATCCGCAGGGTCGCGGGGGATGATCGGTGAGGTCAGGGGCTGGGCGAAGCCGCTGCTCGCCTGAGGGTTTCGGGGCTGCGCAGGACGAACACCAGGACGATCGCGGACGCGATGGCGCCCACCCCGAAGGCCCAGGAGAATCCGGCGGCGTCGAGAAGAGCACCGGCGATGAGCGGGCCGAACACGCTGCCGAGGTCGGACACCATCTGGAACACCGCGATCGGGATCCCACCCCGACGACCGCCCATGAGGTCGCCCACGGCCGCGGCGGGGGCTGAGGAGCGGTAGGCCACCGCGACACCGAGAACTGCCATTCCGACGAACATGATGAAGGTCGCCCATCCGGTGCTGTTCGCGATGACATCGGCGAGCACCAGGATGCTCATTCCGATCAGAGTCGCCACGGTGCCGATGATCATCGCCGGCCTACGACCACGAAGATCAGCGGTGCGTCCGGCAGGAAGCAAGGCCAACGCCTGCGCTCCGGCAGCGACCAGGAAGGCTGCCCCCGACAGCCCGGCACCTTGACGCAGGCCCTCGATGACGAACAGGGGGATGAGTGCAGCGCGGATACCGAAGGTGACGAAGCCGTTGAGGAAGTTCACCCCGAGTGCCGCGCGATAGGCCGGCATCCGCAGGAACCGCCCCAGCGTCGCCGATCGTGATTCCCCTGCCGATTCCGCGTCCTCGACTGACTCCTCGCGCTCGATCAGATGGGCGCGAGTGAGGAACACCAGCGCCACCACGGTGGCGATCGCGAGGGTGCCGGCGTAGAAGAAGAACGGCGCTCGGACCGACCAGGCGAGCACAATGCCCCCGGCAGCGGGCCCGGCAACGCCACCGAAGAGGAATCCGGCCTGGAACACCGCCGAGGCACGACCGCGTCGAGGAGCATCGACGACGCGCAGGAGAAGCGCCATCGCCGACACGGTGAACATCGAGGAGCCGATTCCGCCCACGCCACGAAGGACGAGAAGTTGGATGAATGTCTGGGACAGTCCGGCGAGGGCGCTGGAGACCGCCACGATGATGAGCCCGGAGGCAAGCACCAGTCGCTCGCCGAGCCGGTCGGTCATCCATCCGGCGAGTGGGGAGGAGATGAAGCGCATGAGGGCGAAAGCGGAGACGACAGAGGATGCCGCGAGTGCACTCACCTCGAAACTCGAAGCGAAGATCGGGATCGCGGGGATGACGATGCCGAATCCCAGGGCAACGAAGAAGGCGATACCGGCGAGGACGGCTACTTCGCGGGGCAGGCCGGCCAGCGACAAGCCACGAAAGCGCACCGCCTGAGTCTAGGCGGTGGCGTTCGACGATCTTGGGGCGGTTCTTCGGGAGGTATGCGCCCGTATCGGGCCTCATTCGCCCGAAGAAGGGCTAGCGCGCGGTGCGGGAGCGGACGTAGTCGGTGACGACATAGTCGCCGAGTCGATCGGCGTCGACGCTGAGGACACGGCCGCCGTTGCGACGCGCCATCGCGTCGAGGAAGCGTTCCAGTCGGGGATCTTCACCGAGCCTGAAC
>CBFHQG010000015.1:0-36934 GCA_965657825.1 Actinomycetes bacterium
TTGCCTTCGCGTAACGGCGCAGGCGCACGCAAAGACCCCCTCCCGACGTCCGAAAACGCTCAGGAGGGGGTCTTTGGAAACTCAGGCCTTCTTGGTCTCCCAGAAGATCTCAGAGATCTCATCGATCTTGCCGAGCAGCTGGTCGGCGACGGCGACGTCATTGGTGCCCTTGGTGCCACCGGCGCCGGCGAGCTTGGTGGCCTCGTTGAACAGAGTGTTCAACTGCGGGTACTTCTCGAAATGCGGGGCCTTGAAGTAATCCGTCCACAGCACCCACAGGTGCTCCTTCACCAGGTGCGAGCGCTGCTCCTTGATGTTGACCGCACGCTCCTTGAACACCGGATCGTCGGAGGCGTTGAACTTCTCCATGCACGCCTTCACCGACTCGGCCTCGAGGCGAGCCTGGGCGGGGTCGTACACCCCACAGGGCAGATCGCAGTGGGCATGGGCAACAGTGCGCGGGGCGAGGGCACGGGTCACGAGCCCCGAGATTGTGCTGATCAGCATGCTTCCTCCGTGAGTCGCTGGGCGCTCTTTGCGCTGCTCCCACCCTAGCCCCGCCGAAGGGGACCGGCATGATGAGGCGGGTGAGGCTGCCGTTGTTCCGAGTGACCATCGCAGGCCCCTCCATGCTGCCGACCCTGGTGCCTGGTGAGTGGTGGCTGGGTGTCCGGACCCGGGTGATCCACCCGGGGGAATTGGTCCTGTTCCGGCGGCAGGGGCTGACCTCAGTGAAGCGAGCGGTGCGAGCTGAGGCCGGTGGGTGGTGGGTGGAAGGCGACAACCCGGGAGCGAGCACCGATAGCCGTCACTACGGACCGGTGGAGTCCGATTGCATCATCGGACGCCTGTCGCTGCGGATTCGGCCATGGTCGCTGAGGCAGTCGCGTGCCATCCTGCGGAACAATCGTGGTTGACTGTTCATCATGTCGAGCACCGACGATCACCCCGGCCCCCTCGCGAGCCCCTACGACGCCGATCCCGCCGTCCCCCTGCACCGGGGCGGCAAGATCGAGGTTCGACCGACGGTACGGGTGCGTGACCGAGGTGGCCTGTCCCTCGCCTACACCCCGGGGGTCGCCCGGGTGTGTTCGGCGATCGCCGAGGATCCCGCCCTGGCCTACGACTTCACCTGGAAGGCCAATACGGTCCTGGTCGTCACCGATGGCACCGCCGTGCTCGGCCTCGGGGATATCGGACCGGAGGCAGCGCTGCCGGTGATGGAGGGCAAGGCGCTGCTGTTTAAGGAGTTCGGAGGCGTTGACGCCGTACCGATCTGCCTTGACACCAAGGACACCGATCAGATCATCGACACGGTCGTGCGTATCGCGCCGGCATACGGGGGAGTGAATCTCGAGGACATCAGTGCGCCTCGTTGCTTCGAGATCGAGCAGCGCCTCGACGAGATCCTCGATATTCCGGTGTTCCATGACGACCAGCACGGCACGGCGGTCGTGGTCCTCGCGGCTTTGCTCAATGCGGCGAAGGTGACAGGGCGGGGCCTCGGTGAGCTACGTGCGGTGGTCTCCGGCGCGGGGGCGGCGGGAGTGGCCGTCACCGACATCCTCCTCGAGGCTGGCATCGGCGACATCGCGGTCGCTGATTCCAAAGGCATCATCGGACCTGATCGTGAGGATCTCACCGATGTGAAGGCCGCACTCGCCGCGCGCACCAATCGTGCTGACCTCACCGGATCGCTGGAGGACGCGCTTGCGGGTGCCGATGTGTTCATCGGCGTCTCGGCTGGCACGGTCGGTGATGCCGCTGTCGCCACCATGGCGCCCAACTCGATCATCTTCGCCCTTGCCAATCCTGATCCGGAGATCCATCCGGAGGTCGCGCACCGTACCGCCGCTGTGGTGGCCACCGGGCGCAGTGACTTCCCGAATCAGATCAACAACGTGCTGGCCTTCCCCGGGATCTTCCGCGGAGCGCTCGATGTGCGCGCCCGATCGATCACTCCTGCCATGAAACAGGCCGCAGCACAGGCGATCGCGGACGTCGTCGGTGACGAATTGGCGCCTGACTACATCGTGCCCAGTGTCTTCGACCGGCGGGTTTCCGCGGAGGTCCCACGCGCAGTCGCCGCCGCCGCGATCGCCGAGGGTGTAGCCCGCCTCTAGCCCTTCTTCGGGCGAATCGCGCCCCAATTGGGCTTCTTTAGCCCGAAGAATCACCCGAAGTTTCACCGCTGTGGATGGCAAACGCAGAGGAGTGCCCACTTGGGCCAGAGTGCTGCCATGGCTGTCGATGACGCAGTGCTCTCATTCGCCCGATCTCAATGTGGGGCCCTATCACGTGACCAGGCGCGCGAGTTGGGTGTGTCTGCGAAGGCGGAGCGACTACGAGTGGAAAGAGGTCAATGGAGCAGGAGCGGCCGCGTTCTGGTGGTGAATTCCGTGGCACGAGCCGGAGATCGCCTTGATGCGTGGAAGTTGCAGCTTGAAGCCGGTCCACAAGCCATCGTGAGTGGTCCTGTAGCCGCACGCCTGGGCGGATGGGCTATTCCGGGAGATGAGCGGATCGTCATCCTTCGTCACCATGATGCCTTCGTTGGCGCCGGGATCCGCGTGCTGAGGAGGGAGAATCCGGCGTGGCCGGTCTCTGCGAGTGGGCTAAGAATTGCGTCGGCACTCGATGCTTTCGCGGATACAGTTATATGCCGGTCGTTGTCCGAGGCTCAATCGCTCGTAGACGTCGGACTGCAGAATCGGTGGATCAATCCTGAGAATTTCGATGAACTCATTGGTCATCGGGCGGGGCATGGACGACGAGGAGTAGGACGACTTCGAATGCTGCGTGGGAGAGTCGTCAGTGGAATGCGCTCTGAGGCTGAGCATCGAATGGGTCAACTTCTCCGTCGGAGTGGGACCGGAAGGTGGCTGACCAACTTCCCGATCACTAACGCACAGGGTCAGATTGTGGCCGAGATCGACTTCGCGCAGCCTCGCATCCGGATGGCTATTGAAGTAGACGGCAAGGCTTTTCACAGCGATGAACGGTCCTTCGAACGGGATCGCCGGCGGCAGAATCAGTTGGTGTTGGGTGGATGGACGATCCTGCGGTTCACCTGGGATCAGATCACCAGATCTCCCGAGCAGGTGATCTCGACGGTCCAGCAGGCAACGGCCCACGCCGAGCGAATCTCCGGGTGATTCTTCGGGAGTATGGAGCCCGATATGGGCGCGAGTCGCCCGAAGAAGGGCTAGTCGTCGTCGAGGCGAGCCAGCCAGGTGGCGAGCCGCTCGATGGGGATTTCGAAGTCCGGGTGCTCGTCGACGAACTGCGTCAATCGCGTGGCGAGTTCGGCATAGGTGATGTCCTCCTCACCACGCCTGGTGCTCAGTTCCTCGATCCCGCGGTCGGTGAAGTACACGAGGTGGCCCCTCAGTCGGCGAAGGCAGCGTCGATCACTGCGCGCTGCTCCTCTTCATGCCGGTGGTGACTGCCCACCGCAGGGGAGGACGAGGACGGGCGGCTCACGCCGACCAGTTCGCGGCCGATGATCTCCGGCAGGTTGATCGCCATGAACGACCACGCACCCTGATTGGCCGGTTCCTCCTGCACCCAGCGGACCTGCGCGTCGGCGGGGTAGGAGTTGATGATGCCCGGCAGACTCCGGTAGGGCAGCGGGTAGAACCGCTCGAACCGGACGATGGCGGTGTCGGTGATGCCGCGCTTCTCACGTTCGGCAGCGAGGTCGTAGTACACCTTGCCGCTGCACAGCAGGATCTTGCGGACGCCCTCGGGCGCGACTGTGGTGTCGCGCAGCAGAGCACGGAAGCTGCCGGTGGTGAAGTCCTCTAGGGCCGACGTGGCGAACTTCGCGCGCAGCAGCGACTTCGGGGTGAAGATGACCAGCGGGCGAGTCAGCCGTGAGAGCACCTGCCAACGCAGCAGGTGGAAGTACGACGCCGGGCTGGAAGGCATCGAGACCGTCATGTTGTCCTGGGCGCACAGTTGCAGGAAGCGCTCCACGCGAGCAGAGGAGTGGTCGGGGCCCTGCCCCTCGTAGCCGTGGGGGAGCAGCATCGTGAGAGCCGACCGCTGGTTCCACTTCTGCTCACCGGCGGAGATGAACTCATCGATGATGGTCTGGGCGCCATTGACGAAGTCGCCGAACTGGGCCTCCCACATCACGAGCATGTCCGGTCGAGCCACCGAGTAGCCGTACTCGAAACCGAGGGCGGCGAACTCGCTGAGCAGGGAGTCGTAGACCCACAGTTTCGCGCCATCGCGGTAGCAGCGCTTGAGCGGCTTGTACTGCCAGCCATTCTCACGATCGACGATGACCATGTGACGGTGACCGAAGGTGCCGCGGCGGGAATCCTGACCGGCGAGGCGCACCGAACGGCCTTCCTGCAGGAGGGAGCCGACCGCCAAAGCCTCGGCCATACCCCAGTCAACGGCGTCGTCGGCGATCATCTGCGCGCGACGCTGCAGCTGCGGTGCAAGGCGGGGGTGTACGGAGAATCCCTCCGGCATCTCCAACTGGCTGGAGACCACCAGGTCTACCTGGTCAGCGGTGATCCCGGTCTCCACCACCACAGCGGGGACCTGTGGTACCAGTGCTTTCTGGCCCTCGCGCACCACGCTCCCGGAGGACTCGCTGAAGGATTCCTCGCTGTCGTGATCGAGGGACTGGCGGGTCTCCTGGAACACTCGCTCGAGTTGATCCTGGAAGTGGCGCAGTGCCTGCTCGGCCTCCTCGACGGTGATGTCTCCGCGGCCGATGAGGGCTTCGGTGTACACCTTGCGAACACTGCGCTTGGCGTCGATGAGGTTGTACATCAGCGGTTGGGTGAGCGAGGGATCATCGGCCTCGTTGTGTCCGCGTCTGCGGTAGCAGACCAGGTCGATGACGACGTCCTTGTGGAACGTCTGGCGGAAGTCGAAGGCGAGGCGGGCAACCCGGATGACAGCCTCGGGATCATCGCCGTTGACGTGGAAGATCGGAGACTGGATCATCCGCGCCACGTCGGTGGCGTAGACCGAGGAGCGACTGTACTTGGGCGAGGTCGTGAATCCGACCTGGTTGTTCACCACGATGTGAACGGTGCCCCCGGTGCGGTAGCCCTGCAGTTGGGACAGGTGCAGAGTCTCGGCGACGACGCCCTGGCCGGCGAAGGCCGCATCGCCGTGCAGCAGCATCGGCAGAATATTGAACGCCTCATCGCGGGGAAGCTGATCCTGCTTGGCGCGCACGATCCCCTCGAGCACGGGATCGACCGCCTCCAGATGCGAGGGATTAGCAGCCAGATAGACCTGCGTTTCCTTGCCATCGGCGCTTCGGTACGTACCCGAGGTGCCCAGGTGGTACTTCACGTCACCTGAGCCCTGTACCGACTCCTCGCCGTAGTTGCCTTCGAATTCAGCGAAGATCTGGCCGTAGGACTTGCCGGCGAGATTCGCGAGCACATTCAGGCGCCCTCTGTGCGGCATGCCGATGGCGACCTCGATGATTCCGTCGTCGGCGGCATCGGCGAGCATCGCATCGACCAGCGGGATCAGGGATTCGGCTCCCTCGAGTGAGAATCGCTTCTGCCCGACGTACTTCGTCTGCAGGAAGGTTTCGAATGCCTCACCCTCGTTGAGCTTGTGCAGGATGTTCAGTTGCTCCTCGCGGGTGGGTTTCATGTGCGGGACCTCGACCCGCTCCTGGATCCACTCGCGTTGCTCAGGATCTTGGATGTGCATGTACTCGATACCGATGGTGCGGGTGTAGGAGTCGCGCAGCACGCCGAGGATCTCACGCAGCTTCATCAGCGGGCGACCGGCGAACCCACCCGTGGCGAAGACTCGGTCGAGATCCCACAGCGTGAGTTTGTGCGTCAGGACATCGAGGTCGGGATGACCGCGCTGTTCGTACTCCAGCGGATTGATGTCGGCCATGAGATGCCCGCGCACGCGATACGCGTGGATGATTTCCTGGACGCGTACCGTCTTGTCCAGGTCGGTCTCATGTGAGGCGGAGACATCCTCGGCCCAGCGGATCGGTTCATAGGGGATACGCAGGGAGTCGAACACCTGCTCGTAGAAGTGGTCACCACCGAGTAGCAGCTCGTGGATGCGCTTGAGGAACTCCCCGGACTGTGCGCCCTGGATCACGCGGTGGTCGTAGGTCGAGGTGAGCGTCATGATCTTGCTCACCGCGTTGCGGACTCGGGATTCCTCCGATGAACCCTGCCATTCGGCCGGGTACTCCATCGCCCCGACGCCCACGATGGTGCCCTGGCCGGGCATGAGGCGTGGCACGGAGTGGGAGGTGCCGATCGTTCCGGGGTTGGTGAGGCTGATCGTCGTGCCCGCGAAATCCTCGACGGTGAGACTGGCACCCCGGGCGCGGCGCACGATGTCCTCATAGGCACCCCAGAAGGCCGCGAAATCCATCGACTGCGCCGACTTGATGTTGGGGACGAGGAGTTGCCGACTGCCATCGGGCTTGGCGATGTCGATAGCGAGACCGAGGTTGATGTCGGGGTTGACCTGCAGGCCGGGTTTGCCGTCGAGTTCGGCGAACGCGTTGTTCATGGCCGGGACTGACCGTGCGGCCAGGACGATGGCGTAGCCGATCAGGTGGGTGAAGGAGACCTTGCCCCCGCGACTGCGTGCGAGATGGTTGTTGATGACGGTGCGGTTATCGATGAGGAGTTTCGCCGGGATCTCGCGCACGCTCGTCGCGGTCGGCACCGCGAGGCTGGCCTCCATGTTGTCCACCACGCGCGCGGCCGGGCCACGCAGTTTCTCGATCACGGTCTCGGTGACGGTCGGAGTGACTGCCGGTGTGACTGCCGGAGTGACTGCCGGTGTGACGGCCGGTACAGGCGCTGCAGGTTGAGTGGGGACGGGTGCGGCTGGTGGGGGTGCGGAGGAGGGTGAGTCCACCGCGACGGGAGCATCGGGCTGGCTGTGCATCCCGTTGGCCATCACGCGCGCTGCGCTCGCTTCGCTGGGGGTGTAGTCGGCGAAGAAGTCCCACCAGGCCGGATCAACGCTGTGCTTGTCGGTCAGATACGCCTGGTACAGCTCGTCGACAAGCCACTCGTTGGCGCCGAAGCCACCGGAGGGACGCACGGTCGGGGAGGTCACACCTGACAAGGGTAGTCGCCATTCGACGACGGTTCAGGGGCGGGCATGGTCGCCTCCGGCGATCTGGTCGAGGGCATGCTCGAGGATCCCGGCCAGTGCGGTGAGGCCATCGCGGACACCACCGGGGGAACCGGGCAGGTTGACGATCAGGGTGCGTCCGGCCAGCCCGGCCAACCCCCGGGAGAGCACCGCGGTGGGGATGCCGTGGGTGACACCGGTGGCTCGGATCGCCTCGGCGATCCCGGGAATGGGGCGATCCAGAAGCGCGGCGGTCTGCTCGGGGGTGGCATCGGTGGGGGTCAGGCCGGTGCCACCCGTTGTCGCGATGAGGTGATAGCCGGCGGCGATCCCCTCACGCAGGGCGGAGCCGACCGGATCACCGTCGGCCACGACGATCGGCCCATCGACGGTGAGGCCGAAGGACGCTCCGATCTCCAGCAGCCCCTCGCGCAGGATCGGCCCGGAGCGATCCGGCCAGACGCCGGCGGCAGCTCGGGTGGAGGCGGTGATCACCAGTGCCCGGCGCGTGCTCTCATCCGGCACGACGATCCACCGCCCCTGAGATCGCCTCCATGACATCCTCCAGTGCTCGCATCGAGTGTCCGCTGATGAAGGTATCGACGGAGGGTAGTGCGGCGGCCATGCCCCCGGTCAGGGGGGCGAATCCTTCCGCGGCCTTGCGCGGGTTCACCCAGATGATGCGGTAGGCGAGTCGGTGCAGGCGCGTCATCGCTTCGCGCAGCTCTTCGGTATCGCCGATCTCCCACCCGTCGGACACGATGACCACGACTGCGCCTCGAGCCATGCCGCGCCGGCCGTGATCGTCGAGGAACCGGGTCAGGGCGGGGCCGATGCGGGTGCCCCCCGACCAGTCCGGGGTGGCCTTGGCGACCTGCGCGTAGGCACGGTCGGGCCCGCCGACGGCGAGCGGGCGGGTCAGGCGAGTCAAGCGAGTCGCGAAGACGAAGGCCTCGGCACCCAGGGCGCGAACCGCCCCTCGCATCAGGTGCAGGTACACCCGGGCGTAGGGCTCCATCGAGCCGCTGACGTCGGCCAGCAAGACCACGCGCCGTGGGCGCTCGGTGCGCTTGCGGTGCACCCGGTGCACGGGGTCGCCACCGGTGCGATGGGCACGCCGCAGGGTCGCTCGGATGTCGAGTTCGCGACCGGCACTGTGCCGACGACTTCGTCGGCCGCGCCTCATCGGCGGGATGAGCGGCAGCTGCTCGACCAGTCGGCGGATGAGTGCCAATTCATCGGGGGTGCACACGGCGAAGTCGGTGTCACTGAGTCGCTCGGTCGTGCTGGCTGCGGCGAGCAGCGAGGCGTCTTCCAGATCACCGTCACCGTCGCCCTCGCGAGGGGGACCGGGGGTGGCTGATGTCACCGGGGAGGGCTGGTCGGCTTCGCGGGATTCGCGCGGATCGCCGGGGGAACGCTCCCCGGCTGGCCGCACCGGCGATTGCTGCTCGGGCTCCTGCTGACCGCGGGAGTCGGCGATGTCGATCAGGCCGCGGAAGACCTGATCGAACACGGCCGAATAGGCCGGGACCTGACTGTGTTCGCCGAGCAGGGTCACCCGGCCCAGCCAGTAGATCTGCTCGATCGTGCGAGGTTGGGCGAGGAGGACGGCTTCGGCGAACCGGGCGCTGCGCTCGGGGGTCACCGGGACGCCGCTGGAGTGCAGGAGGTGACCGAAGGCGGCGGCGATGCCGGCGAGATCGACTAGGTCGAGGGGATCGGCCTGGGTCGGCACCCGATCAGTCACCGGCCACCCAGGACAGCCCGGCGCTGACAGCCAGGTCATGATCCTCGCGGTACTTCAGGACCGATCCGAGTGTGCGGGCGACAGCGTCGCTGTCCAGTCGCCGCAATCCGAGCAGGGTCGCGGCGTGCACCCAGTCGATCGCCTCGGCCACACCGGGGGGCTTTTGCACGTCCAGGCTGCGCAACCGCTGGACTGCACCGGTCACGTCGGTGACGAGTTCAGGGTCGGCTTCGGGTACCCGCATGCGCACGATCTGGGTGGCGTGCGCGAGATCGGGGTAGTCGATCCAGTGGTAGAGGCACCGTCGCTTCAAGGCGTCATGCAGATCGCGGGTGCGGTTGGACGTCAAGATCACCACCGGCGGGTACGCCGCGTGGAGGGTGCCGATCTCGGGGATGGTGACGCTGGCCTCGGCGAGCAGTTCGAACAGGAACGCCTCGAATTCCTCATCGGCCCGGTCGACCTCGTCGATGAGCAGGACCGCCGGGCGCGGGCCGGGGTGCTCGATGGCGGCGAGGAGCGGACGCTCGATGAGGTAGTCGCGGCTGAACAGGGTGGACTCCTCAGTCGCACTCCCCGCAGCCTCGGCGACGCGGATTCCCAGCAACTGGCGAGGGTAGTTCCACTCGTACAGGGCTTCGGAGGCATCGATGCCCTCGAAGCACTGCAGTCGGATCAGCGGGGTGTCCAGCAGTTCGGCCAGCGCCTTGGCGGCCTGGGTCTTGCCGACACCGGCCTCGCCCTCCAGGAGGAGGGGCTGGGGGAGGCGAACGGCACAGAACAGCGCGGTGGCCAGTCCCGGTTCGGCGAGGTAGCCCACCGACTGCAGCCCCTCGGTCAGTGCATCGATATCGGGCAGCAGGACGTCCAGCGAGGGGGTCATATACGCCATCCTGGCTCAGGCGTCGAGGAAACGCGCGGGGTCGGCGCTGAACCGCTCTGCGCAGCCGGCGCAGCAGAACCACCAGGTCGTCCCATCGATCTGGGCATGGATCGACGTGGGGACCATGGCGACGGACATCTGGCAGACCGGATCGACAGCGGTGCCGACAGGGGTGGAGTCGTCGGTGGCGGAGTCGTCGGTGGCGGAGTTGTGGCGCATCGGTGCGTCGCCCCTGGTGGCGATGATCTGGGCCAGGATGCTCACCGCGACCTCCTCGGGGGTGCGGGCATGGATGTCCAGCCCGGCCGGGGTCGTGATGCGCGACTTCTCGTCGTCGGTCAGATCGAGTGCGTCGAGGACGGCAGCTCCGCGGGTGCGGCTGGCGACGAGGCCGATGTAGGGCACACCGGCGCGCACCGCGGATTCGAGGAGGGCTTCCTCCCCATCCCCGTGCGACGCGACGACGACGGCGTCGACGACGGCGAGGTCCGGCGCACCGCAGCAGCCCCACGTGGCGATCTCGTACCCCATCGTCTGACCGATGCTGCTCAGCGCCGTGGCGATGGGTGAGGTTCCCAGGATGGTGACGAGGGGTGCAGGAAGGACCGGCTCCATGAAGATCTCCAGGGTTCCCCCCGACTGGCACGGATTGTGCACGACGGTCTTGCCGGGCTGCTCGGGCTCGGGATTCGGGGCGATGCGCACGATGGCACTGTGTCGTGAGGCGAGCACGTTCAGGCCCTGGTTACGCACGGTGGACACCGCGCATTGGCCGCCGACGAATCCGATGATCGTGCCGTCGGCCAGAACGAGAGCTTCATCCCCGGGTTTGGCGGAGGTGGGGCGTTCGGCGAACACGACGCGGGCGTGCACGAACGGCACCCGGTCAGCGCGAAGCCGATCGAGTTGCTCGTGCAACGCCCGCGTCGTGATGTTCATCGCCGGGTGATCCTTACTCGACGGCCATGTCGACGCGTACCGGATTGCCCTGGATCGCCCGCCAGACATTGGCCGGGGTGAGGGGCATGTCGGCGTGGCGCACACCGAAGGGGCTGATGGCGTCGATGACGGCGTTGACGACGGCGGCCGGTGATCCGACGGTCGCGGACTCACCCACGCCCTTCGCGCCGATCGGGTGGTGCGGTGAGGGGGTCACCGTCTCGCCGGTCTCCCAGTCGGGGCATTCCACGGCAGTGGGCAGCAGGTAGTCCATGAACGAGCCACCGAGGCAGTTGCCGTCCTCATCGAAGGCGATGAGTTCCATCAGCGCCATGCCGACACCATCGGCGAGACCACCGTGGACCTGGCCCTCGACGATCATCGGATTGATCCGAACGCCGCAGTCATCGACCGCGACGAAGCGACGGATCTTCACCTGCCCCGTGCCCGGATCGACGTCGACGACGCAGATGTAGCAGCCGTAGGGGTAGGTCAGATTCGGTGGGTTGTACACCGTCTGCGCATCGAGGTGACCCTCGACACCCTCGGGTAGTTCAAGGCTGCCATGGGAGAGCAGGGCGATCTCCTGGATCGTCTTGCCGCGACCGGGGTCTCCCTTGACCTGCCAGCGGCCGAGCTCCCACTCCAGGTCGTCGGGGGAGCACTCCAGTGCTGCCGCGGCGATGAGGCGCGCCTTGTCACGCACCTTCTGGGCGACGACGGACGCGGCCGCACCGCTGACGGGTGTGGATCGCGAGCCGTAGGTGCCCAGACCGAAGGGGGTGTTGTCGGTGTCGCCGTGGATGACCTCGATGTCCTCTGGCGGGATGCCGAGCTCGTGGCTGACGATCTGGGCGAAGGTCGTCTCGTGGCCTTGGCCCTGGGTCTGCACCGACAGTCGCACCTGCGCCTTGCCCGTCGGGTGGATCCGCAGATCGCAGCCGTCAGCCATGCCCAGGCCGAGGATGTCCATGTTCTTGCGCGGACCAGCACCCACACCCTCGGTGAAGAAGCTGATGCCGATGCCCATGTACTCGCCACGGGCGCGCTTCTCGGCCTGCTCCTTGCGCAGCTCGTCGTAGCCGACCATCTCCATGGCCAGACGCATCGTCTTCTCGTACTCACCGGAGTCGTACTCCCAACCGGTGGGCGAGGTGTAGGGGAACTGCTCGGGCTTGATGAGGTTCTTCAAGCGCAGTTCGGCTGCATCCATGCCCAGCTCGGCGGCGAGCACATCGACGATGCGCTCGATGACGTAGGCGGCCTCGGTGATGCGGAACGAGCAGGCGTAGGCCACGCCACCGGGTGCCTTATTGGTGTAGACCGGTTCGACCACGCAGTGTGCGGCCGGATAGTCGTAGGACCCACTGAAGATGTGGAAGAACCCGGCCGGGAAGTTCGTCGGCTGAGCAACACCATTGAAGGCGCCGTGGTCGGCGAGGACGTGGACCCGGGTGGCGAGGATCTTGCCGTCCTTGGTCGCCGCGATCGACGCCGTCATGTGGTAATCGCGAGCGAAGGAGGTGGACATGAGGTTCTCGCTGCGATCCTCCATCCACTTCACCGGCTTGCCGGTGACGATGGTGCCCACGACGGACAGGACGTAGCCGGGGTAGACGCCGACCTTGTTGCCGAAGCCACCGCCGACATCAGGGGAGATGATGCGGATCTTGTGTTCGGGGAGTCCGGCCACCATCGCGTAGACGGTGCGATGGGCATGCGGGGCCTGGCTGGTGGTGTACATCGTCAACTGCCCGGATACCGGGTCCAGGTACGACACCGCACCGCAGGTCTCCATCGGTGCCGGATGCACGCGCGGGTAGAGGATCTGCTCGGTGACGACGACGCAGTCGGGGTCGGCCTCAGCGCGCGCGAAGGCCTGATCGGTCTCCTCCTTGTTGCCAGACTCCCAGGAGGTCTGGCCGAAGACATCGACCACGCGGTTGTCGGTGAAGCCCTTGTCGTCGCGGATGATCGCCGCATCGGGATCGAGGGCCTTCTTGGCGTCCATCACCGGAGGAAGCGGCTCGTAGTCGACATCGATCAGCTCGAGGGCGTCCTTGGCGATGTAGCGGGAGTCGGCCACCACGAAGGCGACCTCCTGGCCCTGGAAACGCACCTTGTCGGTGGCGAGGACCGCCTGGGTGTCGTAGGACAGCGTGGGCATCCAGGCGAAGTTGTCGCCGAGGAGTTCCGGGCGGGGCAGGCCTTCGAGAGTCTTGCCGGTGATCACCGCGTGCACACCGGGCAGCGCCTCGGCTGCCGAGGTGTCGATGGACAGGATGCGCGCGTGGGCGTGCGGGCTGCGCAGGATGGCGCTGTGCAGCATGCCGGGGAGGTTCACGTCGTCGACGTAGTTGCCCTCACCGCGCACGAACCGGGCATCCTCCTTGCGCTTCATCGACCCGAAGCCGATGGGGTTTCCTGCTGCGCTCAACGGCGCATCCTCGACGGCGGTCATGCCTTCACCTCGCTCTCGGCCGGATGCTCAGCGGCCCACTGGATGGACTTGACGATGTTCTTGTAGCCGGTGCAGCGGCAGATCTGACCGGAGATCGCTTCGCGGATCTCCTCCTCGTTGGGGTTCGGGTTGTTATCTAGGAGCCAACGGCCGGTCATCATCATGCCCGGGGTGCAAAAGCCGCACTGCAATCCGTGGCACTCGATGAAGCCCTGCTGGATCGGGTCGAGCTCAGCACCGTTGGCCAAGCCCTCCACGGTGCGCACGTCGCGGCCATCGGCCATCGCGGCGAGCATCGTGCAACTCTTGACCGGCTCGTTGTCGACCCACAGCACACAGGTCCCGCAGTTGGAGGTGTCGCAACCCCAGTGCGTGCCGCGCAGGCCGAGTTCCTCGCGCACGAAGTGCACGAGCAGCATCCGCGGTTCGACCTCACGGGTGTACTCGGTCCCATTGACCGTCATCGTGACCTGCATGTCAGGCTCCCTTGCTCTGGCTGGCGGCGGCGGAGCGACGCAGCGCGCGCAGCGTGAGCTCCTTGGCGAGATGCTTCTTGTAGTCGGCCGGACCACGCTGGTCGCTGACCGGATTGCAGGAGTCGGCGGCCATCTGCGCCGCGGTGGCGAGGGTGTCCTCGGTGGGTTCCTTGCCGATGAGGAACTCCTCGGCGTCGGGAGCGGTGAAGTGCTCGGCACCGACAGCGGTGAGGCCGATCCCGGCGTCGGTGATCGTGCCGCCGGAGACGACGACGAAGGTGCCCGCGGAGGCCACCGGCCAGTCGCCGACTCGACGCTCGACCTTCTCGTAGGCACTGCCGGCTCCCGGACGGATGGGGAAGCGGACCTCGGTCAGGATCTCGCCGTCGGCGACCTGGGTCATGTAGGGGCCGAAGTGGAACTCGCGGATGGGAACGCTGCGCGAGCCGGACTGCGACCGGATGACGACCGAGCCCTTCAACGCCGAACCCACCGCGGAGAGGTCCTCGGACGGGTCGGCCTGGCAGAACGAACCACCGACGGTGCCGCGGGTGCGCACGACCGGATCGGCGATGACCTTCTCGGCCTCCCGGAAGATCGGGTAGTGCTCGAACAGGATGGGGGAGTCGAGCACCTCGGCGTGGCGCACCATGGCGCCGATGACGATCTCGTCGCCCTCGACGCGGATCTGCTTGAGGTCGTCGAGGTCGTTGATGTCGATGAGGAACTCAGGGGATGCGATGCGCAGGCGCATCATCGGGATGAGGCTGTGTCCGCCGGCGATGATGCGGGCCTCCTCACCGTGCTGGGCGAGCAGTTGAAGGGCGTGGTCGACGCTCGTAGCGCGGGCGTAGTCGACCTGGGCTGGTGTCTGCATTCGAGGGGACCTTTCGATCAGCGCTTGCGTCGCGCGATGAGCCAGATGATTCCGATGATGGCCACGAGGCCGAGGACGGCGGGCAGGGCCCGCTTGAGAACGGGTGCACCGGCGGTACCGAGCAGGTCGATGCTGTCGGCGGCCTGCGGCAGGGCCGGTGCGGGCGCGGCGGGTGCGCCAGGCGCCGCTGCTTCGGCTGGCGCCTCACCGCCCCCAGCGATGACGGCCTCGAGGTTGGCCGAGAACTGGTCGATGATGCGTCCGGCGACATCCTGCATGACTCCACGTCCGAACTGGGCGGGCTTACCGGTGACGGTCAGGTCGGTGGTCACATCGACGCGGGTCTGGTCGGGGCCCTCCTGGGTGAGCTTCGTGGTCACCACGGCCTTGGCGGTTCCCGACCCGCGAGTCTCCTTGCCGGTGCCCTCGATGACCGCGGTGTGGGTGGTGTCGTCGCGCTCGAGGAACTTCGCTGCCCCGCCGTAGGTCATGCTCACCGGTCCGAGCTTGACCTTGACCTTGCCGGTGAAGTTCTCCCCGTCGTTGCTCTCCAGCGTCGCGCCGGGCATGCAGGGGGCGATCTTCTCGACATCGAGGAGGGTCTTCCAGGCCGTCTCGACATCGGCGGGGACGACGAACGAATTCTGCAGATCCATGCAGTGCTCCCGAGGTAGTGGGTTCGTGGGGGTTGATGTGATGTACGACACTAGACCCGTGCCCGGTAAAGCGCTACCCGTTGACGGTTCAACGACCGATGGAGCATCACCCATGGAGTCGGTGGAGGTCCACCTGTTCGCCGCCGCCCGATCGGCGGCCAAGGCTGATGTCCTCCTCACCCCCGCCGGGACCCTGGACGAGGTGCTCGCCTCGTGCGAGCGTCAGGCGCCGGGTCTACGCGACGTGCTGCCCCGATGCTCCTACCTGGTCAACAGCATCGCGGTGACCGATGAGGCGGCTCGGCTGCTGCCGGGGGATCGCCTCGATGTGCTGCCGCCGTTCGCCGGGGGCTAGTCGCGCGGCTATCCGCGGCTATCCGCCGATGCCTCCGCGGCTATCCGCCGATGGCGCTCATCGGTCGCGGCGGCTGGATGAAGCTCGGATCGTCGATTCCGTGACCGGGCAGTTTCGCGGTGACCGACGAGTGCAGGCGCCGGCGTATCTCCGCCTCGATAGCAGCCTCGTCGAGGGTCTCGTCGCGTAGTACCGCTCGCAGATCGAGTTCATCGCGGGCGAACAGGCAGTTGCGCAGTTGGCCGTCGGCGGTCAACCGCATCCGGTCGCAGTTGCCGCAGAAAGGCCGCGTGACACTGGCGATGATGCCCACCGTCTCGGGGCCACCGTCGACAAAGAACTCCTCCGCCGGCGCGGAACCCCGCGCGGGCACGGGGGTCAGCTCGAAGTGCTCGGACAGATCCGCCAGGATCCGCTCGGCGGTCACCATCGACGTGCGGCTCCAAATCCCACCGGCATCCAGCGGCATCTGCTCGATGAAGCGCAGCCGCCAACCCTCCTCGAGCGCGCGGCGCAGCATGGGCACGGCCTCGTCGTCGTTGACACCGGGCATGAGCACGGTGTTGACCTTGATCGGAGCGAGCCCGACGGCCTGGGCGGCTGCGAGCCCTGCGATCACATCGTCGAAGCGGTCGCGGTGGGTCATCGCCTTGAATCGCTCGCGGTCGAGGGTGTCGAGGCTGACGTTGACGCGTTCGAGACCGGCGTCGCGTAATGCCCCGGCCTGGGCGGCCAGGCGCAATGCGTTGGTCGTGATCGACACCCGGGGTGGTCGGGGCAGCGAGGTGATGCGACGCACCACATCGACCGCATCCGGTCGCAGCAGTGGCTCGCCACCGGTGAGGCGCACCTCGTCGATGCCCTCGTCGATGGCCACCCGCAGCACCGTCATCAACTCATCGGTGGTGAGGAGTTCGGCGGAGGGGATCCACTGCGCGAAATCGGCCGGCATGCAGTACGTGCACCGCAGAGAGCATCGATCGGTAAGGGATACCCGCAGATCACGGTGCGCCCGGCCGTGCGTGTCGATCAGCCGGCTGTCAGGCGTCGCTGTGTCCGTCATGCGCAGTTCACCCATTCATCGGTTCCGTCGGTGAAGACCTGATGCTTCCATACCGGAAGGCGTGCCTTGGTCGTGTCGACCAGATCCGCGCATGCGGCGAAAGCCGCGCCCCGGTGGGCGGCGCTCACGGCTGCGGCCAGCGCGCAGTCCCCGATCGCCAGCGGGCCCACCCTGTGCTGAACGGCGAGGGCGATGATGTCGTGGCGCTCGGCGACCTCGCGGGCGACGTCGGCGAGGACGCTCGCGGCGGTGGGGTGCCCCTCGTAGTCGAGGCGGGCCACGGTCCGGCCGTGGTCGTGATCTCGGACGTCTCCGGAGAAGGTCACGAGGGCTCCGGCTGAAGGGGATGCGACGAGAGCGGCGGCACCGAGGGCGGTGATCGGCTCCTCGGTGACCGAGCTGTGCACGGTCGCATCGGCGGGCATCGGTTCAGTATGTCCGACCCACGTGCGCCGGGCCAACGGTGATGGCAGGCTCACGGCATGCGCGAGATCCTTCCTGAACTGTCCACGGCTGCTGGTGAGCCAGTCGCCATGGCGACGGTGGTGCGCACCTGGCGATCAGCGCCCCGTCCCGCGGGTGCCTCGATGCTGGTCACCCTCGCCGGCGAGGCTGTCGGCTCGGTGAGCGGCGGATGTGTCGAGGGGGCGCTGTACGACCTCGGCCAGGAGGTGCTGGCGACGGGGGATCCGGTCTTCGAGACGTACGGGGTCAGCGATGACGACGCGTTCTCGGTGGGCCTGACCTGCGGGGGCATCCTGGAGGTGTTCATCGAGCGGGTCGATGCCGACTCCTGGCCCGAACTGCCCGGGATCATCGCGAGCGTCGAGGCCGATGAACCGGTGGCGGTGGCGACCATCGTGCGTTCGGTGCACACCGAGCAGATTGGTCGGCACATCGTTGTGCGACCCGCACCAGGCCATGGGAGTGCGATCGAGGGGACGCTGGGCACCTCGCGGATGGACGACACGGTGGCCGGCGATGCCCTGGGCATGCTGGAGTCCGGCACGACCGGCTTCCTGCATTACGGGCCGGGGGGTGAACGGCTCGGTGAGGGGGTCGACGTGTTCGTCAACTCCATGGCACCGGCCCCCCGCATGTACATCTTCGGCGCGATCGACTTCTCCGCCGCCCTGTGCCGGGTGGGGAGGGTCCTCGGTTTCCGGGTCAGTGTGTGCGATGCCCGCGAGATCTTCGCCACCGCCCGTCGGTTCCCCGAGGCGGATGAGGTCGTGGTCGACTGGCCCCACCGCTGGCTTGCCGGCCAGCCCGTGGATCCGCGCACCGTCATCTGCGTGCTGACCCATGATCCGAAGTTCGACGTACCCGCTTTGCAGGTCGCCCTGCGCACCAACGCCGGCTACATCGGTGCGATGGGTTCGCGCCGCACCCATGAGGATCGCCTGCGGCGGTTGAAGGAGGCCGGGGTCACCGACGACGAGCTCTCCCGATTGAACTCGCCGATCGGATTGGATCTAGGAGCGCGCACGCCGGAGGAGACCGCGGTGTCCATCGTCGCGGAGATCATCCAGCAACGCTGGGGTGGCAGCGGGGCGAAGCTGGCGTCGACCGAGGGGCCGATCCATCCCGGTGCGCCTCGTTGAGCGACCCATCGCTGAACGATCTGGCGGGAGTGGTCCTCGCCGCGGGGGAGGGGCGGCGATTCGGTGGACCCAAAGCCCCGTACGTCCTTGACGGTGAACGTCTCGTCGATCGCGCGGTGCGACTCTGTCGCGAAGCCGGCTGCGATCGGGTCCTGGTCGTCGTAGGGGCGTGGATCGGTGAGGTGCCCGGCGCGCAGATGGTGGTCAACGATGACTGGCAGGAGGGGATGGGCTCCTCCCTGCAAGCCGGACTGTCCGCGGCGATGGCCGATCCGGGTATCGAGCGGGTGCTGGTGACATTGGTCGACCTGCCGGGGATGTCGGCGGAGGGACTGCGCCGCGTAGCCACCACCGCCTCGCGACTCGCGCAGGGCTGCTTCGCCGGTGAGCGCGGTCATCCGGTGCTCCTGGGGCGCGAGCACTGGGCGGGGGTGATGGCCGGCGCCACGGGTGATCGGGGAGCTCGGGATTACCTGCGTGAGCACCTCGACGAGGTGGAGGTCATCGAGATCGGTGATGTCGCCTCCGGTGACGACCTCGACGTGCGGCCGTAAGCCGCTACAGCCCGAGGGTTCGGGCGATCACCAGCAACTGCACCTCACTGGCACCTTCGACGACCCGCAGCATGCGCAGGTGGCGCAGGATGCGCTCGACCGGACCTTCGCGCATGAGACCCATGCCGCCGAAGGCCTGCAGTGCGCGATCGGCTACCTCGTAGGCCCATTCGGTGGTCGCGTACTTCGTGATCGAGGCATCGCCCATGATCGCGAGCGGATCGCCCTGGGTATCCACGCGCCAGGCGAGGTGGTAGACCAGCCACCGCATCGCCTCGATATCGACCTTGCTCTTCGCCAGGGGGAACGACACGCCCTGGAATTTCGCGAGTGGTTTGCCGAACGCGGTCCTCGCCTGCACATGCTCGGTAGCGCTGCGCAGGGCGAACTCCGCGAGGCCCAGCGACTGCGCGCCGATGTAGGCGCGACCGGCATTGAGGAAGCTCATCGCCTCGAGGAACCCCATGCCGACCTCACCGATGACATGGTCACGGGGCACGCGTGCATCGTCGAAGAACAACTCCGCCGGGTGGGAGTCGCTCATGTTGTACTGCGTCTTGCCCACCCGGTACTGATCCCGGGGCACGACGAATGCGGTGATGCCGCCGGCGGCACGCTTCGCTGCGTCGGTGACGGCGAACACGATGGCGAAATCAGCGTCGGCCCCGTTGGTGATGTAGTGCTTGTGACCGTTGATCACCCACTCATCACCGTCGACGACAGCCGAGGTGCGGATGGATTGTGCGTCACTGCCGGCCTCCGGCTCGGTGAGGGCGAAGCACATCGTGCGCTGCGCTGTCGCGACGGGCAGCAGGTAGTCATCCCACAGGTGGCGGGGCAGTTTCAGCAGCAGCGTGGACGGCCCGGCGGGATTCGGCGGGGCGACGGCGACCATCGCCAGCCGCATGCCGCTCGCGGCAGCATCCTCGACCAGGAGGGTCGTGCCCAGCACGCTGAGATCCTGCCCGCCAGCCTCCTCGGGCAGGTAGGGCGCGTAGAAGCCAGCGACGGCGCTGCGGCGGCGGACCTCGTCGACGACCGGGCTCAGTGCGGCGTGATCGACCGAGGCCTCCCAGAACGACCTGGTGTACTCCTCCTCCACAGGGCGCACCTCGCGGTCGAGGAAGTCGGCGAAGGCCGCGCGCAGCATGGTGAGTTCATCGGGGATAGAGAAGTCCACGACGATGATCCTCCCGTCAGGCGCGCAGGTGCACAAACCGGGTCTTGCCGTTGGTCAGGTCCAGGCGCACCCGATAGGTGCCGGGCACGGTGATGCGCAGAGCAGGAAGGGTGCGCGTTTGTGACACCGTGCCGAACGTCGACCAGCTGATGCCGAGCCGGATGGTGATGGCCGCGCCAGCGAGGTTCTTGCCCTTGAGTTTCACGGTGAAAGGCTTCTTCAGTGGAACATTGACCGTCGGAGCTTTCGGGATGGTCGGTTCGGGCAGTTGCGTCATCGCGATCATCTTCGCCTTCTTGGCGGCCTTCCCCTTCGCCTTAGTCAGGGGCGGTGGATTGTCGAGAACGATCTGCCGTTCGACGCTGGTGAGATTGCCCGACGTGTCGTAGACGTTGACTGTGGCGATGGTGTAGCCCGCTCCGAAGGGGGTGGAGTCCCACGTGAGTCTCCAGATATCTCCGCTGACCGGGGGAGTGGTCGATGATGCGACCAGCATGCCGCTGAGACGGATCTCGACTCGATCGATGCCGACGTCATCGGTGGCCTCGATGTCGAAGGTCACCGTTCCCTTCACCATCGACTGGGTGGCTGGCGTCAGGACGCTGACCACGGGGCCACCTGTGTCGGAAGGAATCGTCTGCCACGGCGACCAGGGGCCGAACACGCGCCCATCCTCGACGCCGCGGACGAAGGCGAATCGCACCTCATCGCCGAGTTGCGGGGGATAGGTCGACAACCGGGAATCCGTCGCGACCGGCCCACACAGGAGTGCTCCGGTGACGTCCTTGCCGCGCACGAGGCTGGTCAACACCACGGTGCCTTCGCGACGCACCTCGAACCAGGTGCCGCACAGGGAGGGGGGTTGATTGTCGACCCGCACCCGGTTGGTCCCCGGGTAGAAGGTGGCCTCGGGTACGGGCATCGGGTCGATCGTGGCAACCGTCGGTGACCAGGAACCGTGCGCGATGGTTTGGCCGGTGATTGTCGCTCGGGCGATGCGGGCCTCGATCCGCTGCGCGGTGGGACCGGCCGACACGAGCGGTACGGCGTCGTCGCAGGACGATGACGTATCCGGGGGTTCGGTACGCCACAGCGACTCGCCGGCGATGCGCCACTGGGCGACGAAGCGGCATCCGGTCCCGCTCGCGGTCACCACCGGGTAGCCCCCCTCGTCGACGGTGAGCATGGCCTGCGGAGCTGCACCCTTGCCCGAGGTCAGCCGGGGTGAGTAGGCGACATTCACACCGACCAGTGGTCCCCAGCCCTCGATCGCGGTGCCCTCGGGGATCGTCGAACCCCTGATGAGCAGGTTGGTAGGTGTTGCCCAGTCGATATTTCCGCTCATCGTGAACGTCGTCGAGGTCGAGCATGTCGTGGATCCGTCGGGGTTGACGGTGATGTCGTCTACCGCGTTGGGTAGGACACTGACCTGCCAGTAGCAGACGGTGCCGGGCGGATTCGGGTCGGTGAACGTCACCACCGGGATTCCGGCGTCGTTCCAGCGGACCTGAGCGTCGGTGGGATCCTCCGGGCGCTGCAGGGCGGCGTACATCCAGCGTCCAGCGGGTGCGGCCTGCGTCGAGGAGATCATCCGCACCCGGATGGCCGCGGCCCCGGTCGTATCGATCGGGTGGGTCGACCACAGGTCATCGCACAGACCGAGTGGTGCGGCGTAGGTGTCCGAGACGACCGACCAGGTCGTGGGAGCCGTCGTCGACAGCAGTTGCACCTGGGCATTGCACGCGGATGGAGCCGGCCCGTTGATAAACCAGGCGACGCTGCTGGTGGTGTCCGTGAGCTGGATGTTCGTGGCATCGGGGAGTTCGGCACCGGTGAGCCATGCCCGGGTGCGGAAGGCCGAGTACTTCTTCGGCTTCGCACCCACGTTTCCCTTGGCCCAGGCGGCCTTGACCGTCCAGGAATCGCTCCAACCCGAGGCTGCTCCATCAGCCAATTGGGGGAGCTCGAGGTAGATCCCAGTGCACGCCCCCGTCGTCCAGATTCCGCGCGGTGCGACACCGGGTGCCTGCCACTGGATCCGGTAGGAGCAGGTCCCGATGACCCCACCAGGAGCGAAGACCGTGGCGCGGGGGACCGATACGGCGATGCTCTGCGAGGTCCACCAGCCGAGGGAGAGCGACGGCTCAGCCAGATCACCGCTCGTGGTCACCGGAGCCGAGAGGTCGACATCGGGGAGGTCGACATAGGCGATGGCGACCGGTTCACCCGTCACGGGCCCGCCATCGGCCTCCGGCCACAGCACGAGGTCGAGGTTGGCAGGATCATCCAGGGCGGCCGGGATCGTCACCGTCGATTCGCACGGGGCGACGTCTGTCAGGTCGCGTGCCTTCGTGCCCGCACCGAAGAGGCTGGCCATCTGCGTGTCGGTGCCACCCCTGCGCACCTCCCACCGCCAGACGCACACGGCCCCCGGTGGATTCGGATCGGTGAAGTCCACCTCGATGGAGCCATCCGGTTGCTCGATGGCGACCGCGCTTTGCGCAGCGGAGAGTTCGCCGGCCACGATGGGCCAGGCGATGTCGGTGTAGTTGGAATGCGTGGCGGTGTTCGCGATCGGAGTCCACACGATACGGATCGAATCCACCCCGGGTCCTACCTCCGCGGAGGTGAGGGTGAGTGCGGTGGGCAAGGTGCCGGTTCCACAGACTGCGGGGCTGGACAGGCCCTCTGCCGGTGGCACCCCTCCGGGTCGAAGCCCGGCCTTGTATCCGTGCTCGCCGGTGACCGCGTCGTCCCACTCGATGCCCCAGACACACACCTGGTCAGCCGGCGGTGAGGTCAAGGTGATCATCGCGGTGCCGTCACTGGTGGCCACCGTGGAGACGGTGGCCGCGGGCAGCGTGGGGTCCAGGGTCATCCCGCTCGCCTGAGTCGACGGGGCACCGGTCAGGACAGCGACGGTGACGGCCCCCGCACATGCGATGGCAGGTAGTCGGCGCATCGGACTCGACCTCCCCTCACCAATCAGGCCTTCACGTTGTCCAGGGTGCCCATCTGCTCGAGGCTGATGCCCTTGGTCTCCCTGAGGAACTTCGCGACGAACGGGATCGATAGGACCGCGAATGCGGTGAAGATCCCGTACGCCAGCCCGAGACTAATCGAGGACAGGGGCGGGAAGGCGGTCGAGACGAGGAAGTTCGCCACCCACTGCGCGGCTGCGGCCAGGGCGAGGGCGGCGGCGCGGATGCGGTTGGGGAACATCTCGCCGAGCAGGACCCACACCACCGGACCCCAGGTCGCGGCGAAGAACGCGACATACAGGTTGAAGGCGAGGAGCGCGACGATGTCGACCCCGTCGCCGAGGACCGGCTGGCCGTCGGAATTCAGCGGTGCGGTGCCGAACACCCAGGTGAGGATGCCCAGCATGACCACCATCCCGGTCGAACCGACGAGGAGCAGCGGCTTGCGTCCGACCCGATCGATCAGGGCGATGGCGACGAGGGTGAATGCGATGTTCACGACGGTCGTGATCAGCGAGGTCTCGAAGGCCTGGCTCTCGGAGAAGCCGACGGCCTCCCAGATGGTGTTGGAGTAGTAGAAGACCGCGTTGATGCCGACGAACTGCTGGAAGGCGCTCAGGCCGATGCCGATCCACACGATCGGCATGAGTCCGAAAGCGCGCCCGCGCAGATCCGACAGTCGAGGCTTGTGATCCCCCTTCAGCGACTCGGCGATCTGATGCACCAGGGGTGCGACGTCATTGCGGTAGATGGTCTGCAGAACCTCCGCGGCCTTGGCCTCCTCACCGATGGAGACCAGGTAGCGGGGGGATTCGGGGATGCGCAGCACGAGGAGCCCGTAGATCACGGCGGGGACCATCATCGACAGGAACATCCACTGCCAGGCGGCGATTCCGAACAGCCAGTCGTTGGTCGACTCACCACCGGCCGCACCCAGGATGAGCCAGTTGATCAAACCGGTCGCGAAGATGCCGACGACGATCGCCAACTGCTGCATCGAGCCCATGCGCCCGCGCAACTTCGCGGGAGCGATCTCGGCGATGTACATCGGTGCCATCACGCTGGCGACACCGATACCGAACCCGCCGATGAAGCGCCACACGGTGAGGTCGGCGGCAGCGAAGGGGAAGGCCTGGCCGATCGCCGAGGCGAGGAACAGCACCGCGGCGATGAGCATCACGCGTCGACGGCCGAAACGTTCGGCCAGGGTGCCGGCGAACCAGGCTCCCACCGCAGAGCCGATCAGGGCGATCGAGACGACGAAGCCGAGTTCGAGCGGGCTGAGACCGAAGGTGCTCTGGATCGCCGAGGCGGCCCCGTTGATGACCGCGGAGTCGTACCCGAAGAGGAATCCGCCGAGCGCCGCGGTACCCGCCAGGCTGACGACGCGTCCGGTCCGGTAGTCATCGTCCAGCGCGACCGTGGTGGGGGATGTGCTCACGGGGTCCTCCTCGCCTCCCAGGGGCGGGCATCGGCCCTGGCTTGGCTCGTAGTGTGCCTCCTCGCCTAGCCTGCCGTCATGGTTTCTCCCAGGGAGATGGTTTCGTCCTCGCAGGTCGCCCTCGCCGACGTCGCCGACCCACGCGACGGTCGATGGAGCGTGCCCGATGGATGGCAGCAGGGGCGCGGCGCCTGGGGTGGCCTGGTGATCGCAGCGCTCGTGCGGTCTGCCGAGGCGGCGGAGGCTCAGGCCGGCTCGCCGGGGCGTGCGGTGCGTAGCGTGTCAGCGCAGATCGTCGCGCCCGTCCTCGTCGGCGACACCGTCGTCACGACCCGCGAGGTGCGTCGCGGATCATCGACATCGACGTGGTCGGTGGAGATCCTGGCTGACGATGTACCCGCGGTCAGTGCGTCGGTCGTGTTCGGGGATCCACGTCGAGGCGACCCGATCGTCCACGGGGCGCCGACGCCACCGAGTGCACCGGAGTGGTCGCAGATCGCGTCGATCGAACTCGGTCCTCCGCTGGCGCCGGATTTCCTCCAGCATCTGACGATGCGCCCGGTCTCGGGGCTGCCGTACTCCGGTTCGGACGAGGACATTCTGGTGTGGTTGGGCTACCCGCAGGGTCGATTCGACGCGGCCTCCCTGCTCGGCCTGGTCGACGGTCCCTGGCCGGTACCCCTGGTGCGGATCACGCAGCCCCGCCCGATGGCCACCCTGTCCTTCATGGCGAACCTGCTGCTGGACCCCGAGGAGGTCGACTCCACCCAACCGCTGCTGTTCAGTTCCCAGATGCTCGGCGAACACGACGGTTACGTCACCGAACGCCGCCACCTGTGGACCCCCGATGGGCGCCTCGCGGTGGAGAATCTGCAATTGATCACGATCATCAAGTAGCGGGAGCAGGAACGGTGAAACCATCTCGTGCGAGCCGACTACTCGGACTCCTCGGCCCCGACCGGAGTGTGACCGAGCGGGTCGCGATCTTCGCCGCGGTGGCGGTCGTCGGGCCGACCTTCGAGCCGGGATTGCAGCCGAGGCGCACGGTGCACCAGGCGATCGCGACCGGCCTGATCTCGACCGGCACCCTGCTGGGGGTCACCCTCGCCGAGAGTTCCATCGAGGCTGCCGGCCGATTGGTCGCCCGTCGAATCGGGAATGGCCAGACGGCAACGGGAGTCGCGACCCGGGTGAGTTTCGGGATCGCGGCCAACTCCGTCGCCGCACTTGCCGGGCGGGGGATCGCCCGCGCCCTACCTCCTCGCGAGGGTGAATCACTGCGCCGCGGCGTCGTGCGCACCCTCGCCCAGCGGGCAGGACGAACCGCTGAGATGACGACCATCGCGAGCGTGCTGGTCGGGGCCGGGCAGTACGCCGAGCGTCGCTGGCCGCGCATCGGGTGGGTCAATCACACCCCCGTGGCGATCCCGCTGGGGACGGCCATCGCGACGTGGCACATCCAACGCGTCCGTCGCCGGATGCGCGGGTACGGCAACTCCTCCCTCGAAGGAGTCTCAGCACTGCCCTCGGTGGGACTCGCCGTTGCGGTGGGTGGAGCGGTCTGGGGGCTGCGGGTGGCGGAGCGCACCCTCGCACTCGGCGTCACCCACGTGGTGCGCAGGGTGAGCCCAGGTCTTACCCCGATCGCGTGGCCGATCGGGCATGTCGTCTCTCTCGCAGGATTCACCGCGGTGGTCGCCATCGGGTACCAGTACGCGATTCGCGCCGTCGAACAGGGCGGATCGGCGATCGAGCCGGCCTATCAGGACGCTCCGAGCTCACCCTTCGTGTCCGGTAGTCCGGTCAGCCTGGTCACCTACGACTCGTTGTCGCGTGAAGGTCGACGATTCGCCAACATGGTCCTCGATCGCGCGGAGATCGCGCAGGTCATGGGCGAGGCGGCGATCGATGATCCGATCCGAGTGTTCATCGGACTTGCCGCCGCACCGACCGTCGCCGATCGGGTGAACCTCGCCATAGACGAACTCGAACGCACCGGTGCCTTCGATCGTTCGGTCCTGTGCATCGCATCACCGACGGGCTCGGGTTACATCAACTACGTCTTTTCCGAGGCGTTGGAATACCTGACGCGCGGTGACTGCGCCACGGTCACCCTGCAGTACTCGCTGCGTCCCTCCTCGCTGTCCTTGGATCGTGCAGCGACCGGGATCGAGCAGAACACCGCATTGCTGCACGCGGTGACCGGCTACGTGCGTGGGCTCCCCGAACACCGCAGACCTCGCATCGTGCTGTTCGGTGAGAGCCTCGGAGCACAGACTCTGCTCGACACCTATCGCAATCGATCGGTCGAGGCGTTGGGTCGTGATCACATTGCGGCAGGGCTGTTCCTGGGCACACCCGCGGCTACCCGATTCGCCCGGGCGTGGCGGTCGGACCCTGAGCGGATCGATCCCACCGGCCACCTGATCGAGGTGGACTCCTTCGCACAATTCGCAGCCGAGGCCGCACCGAGCACCCGGTATGTGCTGCTGACGCACCACGATGACCCCATCCCGGTATTCACCCCGTCCCTTCTCGTCCGACGACCCGGTTGGCTCGGTGACCCGCCGGAGTCCCGGCCTCCCGGGGTGCCGCGGTCGACGCGATGGCGCCCGGGGACCACCTTCATCCTCACCGGCGTGGATCTGTTGAATGCGATGGAGGTCGTGCCGGGGAGGTTCACCCGCCGCGGCCACGACTACCGCGAGGACATCCCGGATTTCGTGCGCTCACTCTTCGCTCCACCGGTGACCGATGAGCAGTTCGATCGTGTCCAAACCCGCCTGCGTGAGCGTGAACTGCACTGGGCCGAGCAGCGGGTCGTGGCCGAGCAGCTCGCGCGGGCACGCGAAGCCATCGAGCGGGAGTTGCAGACCTGGTCGAATGCGGAATCGAAAGCGAGCGCATGAGCCAGACGAGGACAGGTGGGCCCCTGCACGGGTTGCGCTTCGTGGAGTTGGCCGGGATAGGTCCGGCGCCGCTGGCCTGCATGGTTCTCGCCGATCTGGGTGCGACCGGAATCCGCATCGAATCTCCACGACCGGGACTGGCGATGGGTGATCCAGAGCGCGACATCACACGGCGTGGCAGGCCGTCGATCACCCTCGACCTTCGGACTGATGACGGGCGAGCAGAGGCGCTGCGGCTCATCGCGTCCGCCGACGTCCTGGTGGAGGGCATGCGACCGGGCGCGATGGAGCGGTTGGGTCTGGGGCCCGCGGACTGCCACGCGGTGAACCCTGCGCTCGTCTACGCGCGGATGACCGGCTGGGGTCAGGAGGGCCCCTACGCTCGCGTGGCCGGACACGATCTGACGTATCTCGCGGCCGCAGGTGTGCTCGCGCACATCGGTCGCCGCGATCAGCCACCCACCCCGCCACTGAACCTCGTCGCCGACTACGGCGGAGGCGCCATGCTCTGCCTGGTCGGGATCCTTGCCGCGTTGTGGGACGCCCAGCGATCGGGTGCGGGTCAGGTCGTCGACGCGGCGATGATCGATGGTTCGGCGCTCGTGATGAGCTTGTTCCACTCGATGCGCAACCAGGGGATGTGGTCCGCGGAGCGCGGGGTCAACATCCTGGATTCCGGTGCACCGTTCTACGACGTCTATCGCACCGCGGACGATGGTTGGCTTGCGATCGCGTGCCTCGAGCCGCAGTTCTACGCCGAGTGGTTGCGCGTCGCGGGCCTCTCCGATGTCGACCTACCGGTGCAGTACGACGTCACCGGATGGCCTCGATTGCGTGCGGAGTTCACGCGCGTCGTGGCCTCGCGAACGCGGGAGGACTGGGCGCGGATCGCCCACGGCACCGATGCCTGCGCCGAAGTGGTGCTCACCATGGAGGAAGCCGCCGGGCATCCACAGCTTGCTGCGCGAGCAACGGTCATCGGGGTGCCCGGTCATGACGGTGACCTGCAGGCTGCACCCGCGCCGCGGTTCTCCCGCACCCCCGGTCGCCTGCGCAGCGATGCCGAAGTCGCCAGCATGCTCGGTGAGTGGGGGCTGTAGGAACTCACGGTCTCCACATGGACAGTCGTGGGACCAGCAGATCCATGTCATCGGCGATAGTGCGCGCGCAGTCGGTGAACACCTCGATGTCGCCTCCGGCGGGATCCTCGGTGGTCATCCATGGCTCGAGTGGTTCGGTTGCCAGGTCGGCCGGCAGATGCCAGGGATCCGCGTCATGGGCAACCAGACGACGCAAAGTGGCGGTGCGATCGGCTGCCTCGGGGTGGCGTCGACGGATGTAGCGCACATGATCCAACTCGAAGCCGATGACCAGATCGACGTCGGTGAGATGCTCGGCACGCAGGGTGACGCTGCGGTGACCGGGCGCGCTGACGCCCACCGACTCCAGTGCAGCCAGGGTGCGCACGCTGGAGGGCAGGCCGGGGATGGCGAAGGTGCCCGCCGAGTCGATCGACCAGTCGGGGTAGGCGCGGCGCAGGAGAGACGCCCCGATCACCGAACGCGTGGCATTGCCGGTGCACACGAAGAGCACCCGGGGTCCTCGGTTCGTCATCACGATGCTCGCTAGCCTACGGACATGACCGGAATCTGCGCGGGACGCGTCGTGATCATCACCGGAGCCGGGCGGGGGATCGGGCGTGAGCACGCGCTGGCCTTCGCCCGAGAGGGCGCCAAGGTCGTGGTCAACGACCTCGGGGGTGCCACCGATGGGTCCGGCGCGGATGCCGGCCCCGCCCAGCAGGTCGTCGACGAGATCGCCGCCATCGGCGGGGAGGCGGTCGCCAACACCGACAACGTCGCCGACTGGGATGGGGCCAAGGCGCTGGTCGATACGGCACTGGAGACCTTCGGAGCCCTCGACGTCGTGGTCAACAATGCGGGCATCCTGCGCGATCGCATGTTCGTCAACATGACGCCGCAGGAGTGGGATGCGGTGATCGCGGTGCACCTTCGGGGCACCTTCGCTGTCAGCCGGCACGCCGTCGACTACTGGCGCGCTCGTGCCAAGGCCGGTGAGACGAATGACGCGCGCATCATCAACACGTCCTCCCCGTCGGGCATCTTCGGCAATATCGGCCAGGCGAACTACGGAGCGGCCAAGGCGGGGTTGGCGACCTTCACGATCATCCTCGCCGATGAGCTCGCTCGACTCGGAGTGACCGCGAATGCGATCGCTCCCATCGCGCGCACCCGGATGACCGAGAACCTCATGGGCCTGATGGAGGAGTCGACCGGCGCCGCGGAAGGTGGCGAGTTCGACATCTTCGATCCGGCCAATATCTCGCCGCTCGTCGTGTGGCTGGGCAGCCCTGAGTCCGCCGGGGTCACCGGCCGGGTGTTCACCGTCGCGGGTGGTGAGATCGGTGTCGCCGAGGCGTGGGTCAAGGGTCCGGTTGCGACCAAGGATGCCCGCTGGGAACCCGCCGAACTCACCGCGATCGTGCCCGACCTCGTGTCGCGGGCGCGGCCCAACTCCGATATGTCCGGGGTTCCGCGCAGCTGATGGCTGGGTAGGGCTAGGCGCGCAGGCTGAGGTCGATCGACTCAGCACGCCGCAGGATGCGCTCGATGTAGTCGCGTGTCTCGGCGAACGGCGGCACGCCGTCATACCGCAGCACGTTGTTGAATCCCGCGTTGTAGGCGGCGAGCACGTTGATGAGTTGATCCCCTGGCACGTCGCGCACCAGACGGGCATTCACGCAGTTCAGTGCCGCGGCGGAGTGGATCGCATCGATCGGGTTGTAGACATCGGCGATCCCGTCACCATCACCGTCGACCCCGTACTGAGCCCAGGTCTCGGGCATGAACTGGGCCAGGCCCTGTGCTCCCGCCGGGCTGACAGCACCCTCATTCCAGGAACTTTCCGACGCAAGTTGTGCGGCGAGGATCTCCGCGGGCACCAGCGGGCAGCGCTCGCTGGCCTTCAGGATCACCGACCGGTACTCCTCGGGGACGTTGATCACGGCGGCATCGCGGATCCGGTCATACCCGCCGAGGGCCACGAATGCCCCACCGGCGATGGTCGCGGTGATGAGTGCGGCCGCGGTCACGGCTGCCACTACCCGGGTCGCGGTCGACATACCCACCACGGTAACCCCCACCATGGCAGGAAACCATGGCAGGAAGAGGTGACCTACCGTTGTCGGTATGGCCACCAGTGGTTCGTCCCCCGACAAGGATTCCGTCTCCGATCTGGATCGGGTGGGCGTTGCGGACCTGTTCACCCGTCGCCTCGAGGAGGCGTTCGCCGCCCTGGGCTGCTTCAACCTCGCGATCTTCGGGAAGACCGGATCGGGCAAGTCCACGCTGGTCAATGCCGTCTTCGGGTCGCAGGTGGCGCGCACCGGGGTCGGCCAGCCGGTCACCAAGGGACTCGATTACCACCGGCACCCGGACGGACAACTCGGCCTCTACGACTCCGAAGGGTTCGAGACGGGAACCTCAGGGGATGCGATCCTCGCAGGGCTCCGCCAACTCGTCACCGATCATCGAGCGCTGCCGATCGATCGGCAGATCCACGCGGTCTGGTACGTCGTGCGCTGGTCGGACCGTCGATTCGAGATTCCCCAGCAGTCCTTCGTTCGCGCCCTGGCTGATCTGGGTCTCCCGGTCATCGGTGTGCTCACCCAGGTTCCGCGCCGCGACGGCCAGATCCATCCGGAGGCGATCGAACTCGCTGAGTTCATCACCGCCCAGGGCCTCCCGCTGCGCCCGGCCGGACAGATGGTGCTCACCAACGCGCTGGCCGACCCGTTCACCGGCAGTGACGTCTTCGGCCTCGACGACCTGCTGGAGGCGACCTACGCTGTCGTGCCCGAGGTCGCGACGGCGGCTCTCACCGCCGCGCAGATCCTCGACCGGGAGCGTAAAAGACAGGCGGCCCGACGCGTGATCCACCAGTCGGTGGCCGTGGCAGCCGGGGTCGGTGTCACCCCGATCCCGTTCTCCGATGCCGCATTGCTTGTGCCGACCCAGGTGACCATGATCGCGCGCATCACCGCTGCCTACGGACTGCCCGCGGGTCGATCCCGGGCTCTCGCGGCGATCGCCTCGACGGTTCTCACCGGCGGAGCCACCATGGCCGGGCGCTACCTGGTGGGATCCCTGCTGAAGGTGATCCCCGGTGGCGCGATCGCGGGTTCGGCGATCTCCGGCACGGTGGCCGGGACGCTCACCCGAGCGGTCGGGGGTGCGTGGATGGCGGTGTGCGAGCACGCGGTCAGCCTGACCCCCGAGGAGCGGGATGCCTTCCTGGCCGGCCCGGGGCCCCAGCAGTTGTTCACCGCGGTGCTCAAGGGTGGCCGACGGGGAGTATGACGTCGGCATAGTTGCTACGGTCATGGCGGGACGTGATCGCCGGAAGTCGTGCGAAGGAGAAGGTGAGCTGCCATGAAGAAGGCGCTATTGGGTGCGGTGGCCCTTGCGGGTGCTGCCGCGGGAGTCGTCGCCTGGCGGCGTCGCCGGGAGGCCAGCCAGGTGGCCGATCAAGCCGATGCCTGGGCACAGGGTTTCTCGCAGTTCGCCGACACTGCCGCCGACTCCGTCTCCATGGCTGCCTCCGGAGCCGCGTCGGTCGCCGACTCCGCTGCTCGCACGGTCTCCGACGCCGCCCATCAGGCGACGCAGACCCTGGGAGCCTCGTCGGCGCCGGCCGACGTGGTGACCTCGACGGCAGCGGCGGCGGGTGCGGCGGTCGCCGAAGCTGCCGATGCCGCCCAGTCCACCGCGCGACAGGCTGCCCAGACCGTGCAGCGCGCAGCCGATGAGGCTGCCCGCACAGCCGGTGCGGCCGCGCAGGCTGCCGCCGAATCGGCAGCCCAGTCGGATGCCGATGCGCCCCCCGTATCGATCCCGACTCCGGCTGACTTGAAACCACCCGCGGCGAAGAAGGCCGCGGCGAAGAAGTCACCAGCGAAGAAGTCACCGGCCAAGAAGTCTCCGGCGAAGAAGTCTCCGGCGAAGAAGTCACCGTCGGACAAGTCACCGGCGGACAAAACACCGGCGAAGAAGTCACCGTCGGATACGGCATCGGCGGGGGAGTCGAGCTCGATCGCCACCGATGGTGAGACCCCGGTCAAGCGCACCCGGCAGCGGACCCGCGGCGGCAAGCCGATCACCGGTGAGACCGAGTGATCACCTGGCTCGACCAACCTGAATGGACCGATGGCTCGCGCATTCTCGTCCACGCCTTCACCGGATTCCTCGATGCGGGGCTGGCCACAGGTCAGGCCGTGCGCACCATCCTGTCCGGCTCCCACCGGGTGATCGCGCAATTCGACATCGATGAGGTCCTCGATTACCGCGCACGTCGGCCACCCCTGACCTATGTCGACGATCACTTCGCCGCGGTGGAGTGGCCGTCGATCACGGTGCACGAGGTGACCGATGCGAACGGTCGGGTGTTCTGCCTGCTCAGCGGCCCGGAACCGGACTACCGGTGGCAGCGCTTCACCGACGTCACGATGGGAATGATCGAGCAGCTGGGGGTGGACCTCACGGTCGGACTGTCCGCGGTGCCATGGCCCACCCCGCACACCCGTCCGCTGGGGGTGACGATCCATGGCACCGATCCACGCCTGCTCCCCACGGCTGATTCGCTCCTGGGGACGATCACGGTGCCCGGCCACCTCAGCGGCCTGCTCGAACTGCGACTCGGTGAAGCCGGCCGGGATGCGATCGGCATCGCCGCGCACGTGCCCCACTACCTCGCGCAGGTGGACTACCCGCGGGCGGCGATCACGATGCTCGAAGCCCTGCGGGACTCGACCGGGATCGCGATCGAGATCAATGATCTGCAGCCCCCGGCGGAACGAGCCGAGGCGGAGGTTGCGATGCAGGTCGAGCAGTCCGAGGAGTTCGCTGCGGTGCTCGCCGCACTGGAGCAACAGTACGACCAGGTGATGGCGGTGCGCGGTGAGTCAGAGCAGGATCTCCCGTCGGCCGATGAGATCGCCGCGCAGGTCGAGCAGTTCCTCGCCCGGATGGACTTGCCGAGTGACGCAGACGGTGAGGAGTCGACCGGCTGACGTCAGCGCAGCACTCGAAGTCGACGCATGTCGGCATCGAGGGCGCCGCGGACGTATCCGTGCGGTGCCGCTGCTGCCGCGGTGAGGAAGTCCACCACGTCAGCGGTGATCACCTCTCCGGGCAGCACATTGGGGACTCCGGGTGGGTATGCGGCAAGTGAGTCGGCACTGATCCGACCGATCGCCGAGCGAGCATCGAGGACTTCGGTTTCGGCGAACGTCGCGGTGCGTAGATCCACCACGCGGGGCCCCGGTTGGGGAAGGTGGTGCGGGGTGACCGGTGTCCCGGTGCCGGCGGGCATGGCGCCGAGTGCGGACAGGAGGCTGTCGGTGTCGATCCCGCTGCCGGCCCCGGCCAGGGCCACGATCACCGCATCGGTCGACATCTCCACGTGCACCCCGTGGTCGTGGAACAACCGGTGGCGGACCTCGTGGCCGGTCAACCCGGTGCCTCGAGTGTCCACGACCAGGCGCAGAGGATCGACATCGACGATGGCGGGATCGGCGAGGAGATCATCGGTGGGGAGGGAGAATCGCCGGTCGCCTCGCAACCTCGAGCGCACCTCATCGAGTGCGCGAATACTCCCGGTGATCGCGTCGGTTCGGGTGACCAGGTCGCGGCGGGCCAGGTCGAGACCGGCGAGCAGGAGGGAGGACTCACTGGTGGACGAGGTCATGCGCAGCGCGCGTTCGACACTCGCACCGAGTTCGTCGGCGAAATCCCCGTGCCCCAGGTGCAGCATCGCCGACTGGCCGAGACTGCCCCCGAGTTTGTGTGTGCTGGACACCACGAGGTCAGCACCGAGGCGAGCCGCGTTGACCGGGAGTGCGGGATGGAAACCGAAGTGCGCGCCCCAGGCTTCGTCCACGATGAGCGGAACGCCATGGCGGTGGGCGACCTGGGCGAGTTCGGCGATGTCGCTGACGGCACCGAAGTAGGACGGCGAGACCACCCAGGCGGCCATCGCCTGCGGGTGTGCTGCGAGCGCGGCATCGAGCTGCTCGGGGGTGATCCCGTGCGCCATGCCGCGAACCTCGTCGACGCTGGGCATCACGGTGAGGGGTGTCAGGCCGGCCAGTGCCATGCCGTCGGTCACCGAGGAGTGCATCGTGCGCATGACCACGACATGGTCTCCCCGGTGGCGCAGCGCTACGCAGGTGGTGAGGTTGCCCTGGCTGGCCCCGTTGGTGAGAAACCAGGTGCGCCGGGCTCCCCAGGCGTCGGCTGCCAGGGCCCGAGCCTCATCCAGTGCGGTCACCCCACCGTCGGGTTCGGTATCGATGCCGTCGACCAGCGGCGGGATATCCCACCGCAGACTGTCGCCGAGCAACTGCGCGACCCCGCGATCGGGATCAGCGAGGTGACCGGGGACAGCGACGCGGGTGGTGACCGAGTCGGCGTAGCGCACCAACGCCTCGGCATAGGGCGCCCGGGTGTGGTCCAGCCACGTGGTGTCGGGCCGGGTGGTGTCGGGCCGGGGGGTGTCGGGCCTGGCTGATCGCACGGCCTCTCCGGGGCGCATGACTTCAGGATCAACCGTTCCACCATGAAAGAGAAGCCCCAAACACTGAGAGGAGTACAATACTGAATATGGAGATGGGGCGGTGATTCCCACGGGAGATCTGCGGCGGGGAGTGTTCGATTCGGGCCTCGATCTGCGCCAGTTCGGGGTGCTGCTCGCCATCGCCGAGACCGGCTCGCTGGCCGCAGCCGCCCGGGAACTCTCGGTCTCGCAGCCCACCGTCGCCCACCACCTCGACCGGCTCGAGGCCACCGTCGGCGCGACATTGGTCCACCGTGGCCCGCGGGGTGCGCTGCTCACCGATATCGGTCGTGCCCTCGTCCCCCAGGTCGAGGCGATCATGGACCGGGCGTCCTCCGCGGTGAGCGAGGCACGCGATCTCGCCGCATCCGGGCTCGCGACCCTGCGGGTGGGCACCTTCTCCAGTGCCGGTGGCGTGCTACTTCCGGCCGCCATCGGCGAGGTGCGGCGACGCACGCAGGTGCGCATCGAACTGCGCGAGGCCGAGACGATCGATCTGCTCTCCGATATCGGGGCCGGCGCATTGAATGTCGCACTCGTCTACAACGACTCCGCCGAACCACTGGCCATCCCTGACGGGTGGGCTGCCACCGCGCTGGGGTGGGATCGATACCTGTTGGCCGTACCGAGCGAGGATCCGCGCGCTGCAGATTCAGTGAGCATCGCTGATTTCGCCGACGACGGCTGGATCCTCTCGCAGCTCGCAGACCCTGCGGCTGACCGTGACCTGCTGATCGCCGCGGGTGTCACCGGTTTCACCCCGCGCCCGGTCCTGCGGACCGATGACTTCCATGTCGCGCTCGGATTCGTCGCCGCAGGATTGGGCGTGACGATGATCCCCCAGTTGGCACTCGAGGCACGCGCTGGAGTTCGCTACGCGGAGATCGCCGATGCTCGACTCGGTCGCACGCTCGGCGTGGTGCATCCCCGCCAGGCTCCCCACGCCGTGGAGATCCTCGTCCAGCGACTCCTCGCGGATGCACCGAGCGTGCTGGGGGAGAACCCCTCGACATGCTGAGCACCCCTAGGTTGATCGCATGACGCGCCCACTCGACGCACTCGTCGATCCCAGTTGGGTTCCGGTGCTCGACCCCCACCGCGACACCCTCGCGTCGCTCGGGGAATTCCTGCGCGAGGAGTCAGCGGCCGGGCATCGGTGGCTGCCGGCGGGTGATCGGATCCTGCGCGCGTTCTCCACGCCGGTGGATTCTGTGCGCGTGTTGATCGTCGGCCAGGATCCCTACCCCACTCCCGGTCACGCCGTCGGTCTGTCGTTCTCGGTGGAACCCACGGTGCGCCCGGTGCCGCGAAGTCTGGCCAATATCCATCGCGAACTCGTCGACGATCTCGGTGTGCCGGCTCCGACGAGCGGCGACCTGTCGCCCTGGGTCGACCAGGGGGTGCTGCTGCTCAATCGCGTGCTGACCGTGCGTGCGGGGGAACCCGGCAGTCATCGCCGTCGTGGGTGGGAGGAGATCACCGCCGCGGCCATCGCCGGGCTCGCGTCGCGTCCGGATGCTCCTCTCGTGGCGATCCTGTGGGGTCGTGATGCGCAGTCTGTGCATCCCGTGCTCGGTGACATCCCCGTCATCACCAGCGCGCACCCGAGTCCGATGTCAGCAGACCGCGGATTCTTCGGTTCCCGTCCCTTCAGTCGCGCCAACGCCGCCCTCGTCGAACTCGGCGCCGACCCCATCGACTGGTCACTGGCGTGATCGCGTGTGGATCCTGTGGAAAACGATGTCTGTGGAAAACGATGTCTGTGGAAAACGTTGTGCTGCAGTGGTTTTCCTCTGAGGGAATTCCCAGGAATGCATTACTGAATGCGCGTGTTTTCCCTTGACCGATGTCAGACCGGCGTGATGAAATATGGGTGTTCGTTCAGTACGAATGATCCGGGTAACGTGGGCCGCGCTGGCCGAGGGGTGACCCGTTTCGAGACTGTCGAGACGAAAGGTTGCGCACCCCTCATGTCCGTCCCCATTCCGCTGCATCCTGGTTCCGCAGATACGCATCTGGCTGCGATCGAGTCGCATCTGGCCGCCCTGGCAGGCATGCCGGCTGTT
>CBFHQG010000016.1:0-35131 GCA_965657825.1 Actinomycetes bacterium
TCAGCGGCGAGACCCTGCAGCTGCGTGGCGATCCGGGTGGAGGTCTCGGCGCGGACCACACCTTCGAGCCAGACCCTGCGCTCTCGCAGCAACCGCTCGTCGAGCATGTCGCCGAATCCGGTCATCCCGGCTGCGGGTGCCCGTAGTCCCGGCACCATGATGCCGGGCACGATGCCCTCGTTGGAACCGCTCACGCGCTACTCCTTCCTCGTGGGTGGCGTACGTCGAGCCGACCAGTGAACGGGCCGGAACCTGTACCTACGCCATCCCCGACCCTAACGCCCTCCGGGGGGCTGGCTATTCCGGGAGTTGCCGTGTTCGCCCAGGGCACAATGTCGGCAACTCCACCGGGAGGTCGCGGCTTAGTCGTCCTCGGGGGTGGCTTCCAACTGGCGCAGCTCCGTGTCGAGGGCCTCGAGGTCGATGACCCGCCCTGATGCGTCGGTGACGGTGGCTTTCGTCGCGACCAGGGCGACGGCCTTGCCACGGCGGACGTCGGCGATCGCCATCGGCAGTTGATTGCCCTGGATCAACGCGTTCAGCAGTGCGTCCGGGCTCATTCCGTAGCGCGGTGCCTGCTGGATCACCCAGGCTGACAGCTCGGATTCACCCACCGAGATCTCCTCGGCCTCGGCGATCGCATCGAGGATGAATTGACTCTTGACCTGATCGCGGATCGTCGCGATGAACTCCGCTCGGTGATCGTCGTCACCGTGCCCATCGGCGAAGTGCTCCTCCACCTGCTCATCGACGATCCCCTGGGGGACGGGAATGTCCACGAGTTCCAGTAGGGAGTCATGCACCTTCGATCGGGCCTGCAGCGCCTGCTCCATGCGACGGGTTCGGTCGATGCGGACGCGCAGGTCATCACGCAGTTCGTCGACCGTGTCGAACTCGCTCGCCAGGATCGCGAAGTCATCGTTCGCCTCCGGCAGGGTGCGCTCGCGCACCGCTGAGACGGTGACGTTCACGGTCATGTCCTGGCCCTCGTACTCCCCGGCGGTCGGGGTGAAGGTGAAGGTGCGGGCCTCACCGGCGGTCGCTCCACGCACGGCCTCATCGAAGCCCGGGAGCAGACCGTCCTCACCGAGCTCGACCGACATCGCCTGGGCGGAGAGGTCTTCGACGGCCTCACCGGCCGGATCGATCCCGGCCAGGTCGATGAGCAGAAGATCGCCGTCCTGCGCGGGACGGTCGACGGGTGCGAGGGTCGCAAAACGGGTGCGAAGGGCGGTCAATTGCTCATCGATCATCTCGTCGGTGACCTCAGCGTCTTCGACCTCGACGGCGATTCCGGAGTAGTCGGGCAGGTCGAACTCCGGTCGGACATCGACCTCGGCGGTGAAAGCCACGCGATTGCCGTCGTCGATCTCGGTGACCTCGATCTCCGGGCGGCCGGCGATCTTGACCTCATGCTCTTGGACGGCCTTCTCGTACGCACCAGGAATCACATCGTTGATGGCCTCCTGCAGGACCGCTCCCCGGCCGACCCGCTGGTCGATGATCCGCGAGGGAACCTTGCCCTTGCGGAAACCGGGGATGGTGACCTGTTCGGCGATCGTCTTGTAGGCGGCGTCGAGGCTGTCGGCCATCTCGTCGAAGGGAACTTCGACGCTGAGCTTGACCCGCGTGGGCGACAGGGTTTCGAGGGTGGTCTGCATGGCGGTTACGGTCTCCTCGGATTACGGGTCGGTGTGCTGTGGTCGGACGACGAGCATGGTTGAAGCGGGCTTGTCGGGGCGGGGAGACTCGAACTCCCGATCTCCTGCACCCAAAGCAGGCGCGCTAGCCACTGCGCTACGCCCCGCGGGGCACGAACGGCGGTGGTCAGTCTAGGGGGCGAGGTGGTGGGCACCCGACCCTGGTCTGATCAGCGCCTGAGTTGGAGTTCCAGCCGCGACGCGGCGAGGGCCACACTCCAACTCGAGGCGTACATCGCGATCGCGCCCACTATTCCGGCGAGGCCAACGAAGACCACCGCGTTGAGCGCCTCCCACGGATCCTCCCGGGGAGTCAGCAGGAGGAGGAACCCGCTGATCGTGATCATCAGGCCGACGACAGCGGAGGCGGCGGCCCAGGCTCGCAGACGCCGCGCGGCCCGGCGAGCCTGCTCGATCTCAGCGACGTACCGCTCCGGTGAATCACCCACGCCCGGCACTGTAGGGCACCTGTCGGGGTCGATCCCACTACACTGCTGGTGCTCCTCGCGGGTGTAGCTCAATGGCAGAGCCCCAGCCTTCCAAGCTGGTCATGCGGGTTCGATTCCCGTCACCCGCTCACGTGCGAAAGGTCCGGGGTTGATCCCCCGGGCCTTTCGTGCGTGATGGGGTAACTCGTCGGGAATCGGGAGGAGGACCGTCGAAGATGGTCCGACGGATCCCGTCACCCGCTCACGTGCGAAAGGTCCGGGGTTGATCCCCCGGGCCTTTCGTGCGTGATGGGGTCACTCGTCGGGAATCGGGAGGAGGACCGTCGAAGATGGTCCGACAGATCCCCGGGGCAGGCGCGCGGATTGGAGTCAGGCCGCGCTGATGGTGGCGGCGGTCAGCAGAAGTGCGGTCATCACGCCGGCCCCGGACAACAGCCACAGCAGCCGGGCCTTGGAGGCCACCGGCAACTCCTCGCGGAAGGTGGTCATGAGCAGACCGCCACCGAGCAGTGCGGTGGCCACGGCGAGCGTCAACTCCTGCACGGGCGGGAACACCGCGGCCAGCGCGAAGCCGACGACGACTCCGAGGATGCCGATCCAGCGGTCCTCGTGACGGAACAGATCCGGGTGGGCTCGAGCGAGGGTGCGATCGACGAGCAGGACGTGCGCCCCGATGGCCAGGGTGAACAGCACCGCATAGTCGATACCCGTGGTCAACAGGGACGGCATCGTGTAGGCGTAGATCGCGTTGATCAACGCGAAGACACCCATGTGGACGCGGTAGAGCGTCCGCGATGATCCGCGTCCGCTGTCAGCCACGACATCGAGGGAGTAGATCACCAGCATCCCGATCAGCGCGATCAGGAACAGTCCTGACTCCACGATTGGAGTCGGCGCGTAATCGGAGATGTCCAGATCGGTCAGCGAGCGCCCCCCGTCGGCCAGTTCGGGCATCAGTTGCACGAAGACGTACGCCACGGCGACGCCACCACCGACCGAGGCCAGGCGCTGCTGAACCTGACCACCCATGCGCGCGACTCGGGGGGCAATCAGGTGAATGATCACCAGCACGAGCGCCAAGGTTGCCGCTATCGCCCATTGCCCGATGGACAGTGAGGTGACATCACCGGCTGCGCCGCTCGCCCAGACGATCTCACCGCCTGTCGACCCGACCTCACCGCGCATGCGCGTCATTCTCTCCCTTGGACCTAGGAGACAATGCCAACATGCCCGAGATCCCTCGCAAGGCACTCACTCGCGGGGCGAAACTCGCAGCACTCCCGGTCAGTTACGCCGGTCGCACCGCATGGGGTTTGGGTAAGCGCTTGGGTGGACGACCCGCTGAGGCCGTCAGCGCCGAGGTCGCCCGACGCACCGCCGAGCAGGTCTTCACCGTCCTCGGCGAACTCAAGGGTGGGGCCATGAAGGTCGGCCAGGCGATGAGCATCTTCGAAGCGGGACTTCCCGAGGAGATCGCCGCCCCCTACCGTGCGACGCTTGCGAAATTGCAGGATGCGGCACCTCCGATGCCAACCGAGCGCGTGCACCGCCTCCTCGCTGACGAACTCGGAGAGGACTGGCGATCGAGGTTCGCTGACTTCACCGACCGCCCGGCAGCCGCCGCGTCGATCGGTCAGGTCCATCGAGCGATCTGGCACGACGGTCGTGAGGTCGCGGTGAAGCTGCAGTACCCGGGGGCGGATCGGGCCCTGATGAGCGACCTGGACCAGATGGTGCGCATGAGCAGGGTGATCGCACCTCTGCTGCCCGGCTTCGAGTTACGCCCGATCGTGGAGGAGGTGCGTGCCCGCGCGACGGAGGAACTCGACTATCTCCTCGAGGCCGACAACCAGCGCCGTTTCGCCAACGCCTTCGAGGGCGACCGGCAGTTCGCTATCCCGCACGTGGTCGTCGCAGGCCCGCACGTCCTTGTTTCGGAGTGGATCGAGGGCGTCGCCTTGTCGAGGGTCATCGCATCGGGCAGTCGGACGGAACGTGACTCGGTCGGAGCTCTCTACGCACGCTTCCTGCTCGAAGGACCGGTGCGAGCCGGGCTGCTGCACGCCGACCCGCACCCCGGCAACTACCGGCTGACGATCGACGGCCGACTCGGGGTCGTCGATTTCGGCGCGGTTGGCCGACTACCGCACGGGATACCTGCCGACCTCGGACGAGTTCTGCGACTGGCGCAGGAACGTCGAGCCGATGATGTCGTCACAGGTCTGCGCGATCTGGGTTTCATCAAGCCCGAAGTCGAGGTTGAGCCCACCCACGTCGTGGAGTACTTCGAGCCACTGGTCGATCCGACCCGCCGTGAGGTATTCCACTTCACTCGCGAGTGGCTTCGCGGACAGTTCACCCGATACGCCGACATCACCAACCCCCAGGCGTCACTGGCCTTCAAACTGAACCTGCCGCCGGAGTACGTCTTGATCCACCGCGTTCTCCTCGGGGGCATCGCGGTGCTGTGTCAACTTGATGCGCGGGTGCCCATGCGCTCCACCCTGGAAACCTGGCTGCCCGGTTTCACCGACGAGTAGCGGGGAGCGCACCTTGCGGACAAGGTGCACTCCCCGCTCCCGTGGTCAGCGACTGAACGCTCGCAGGTGGTTCTCAGAACCGGCGAGCAGGTTCTCGTACACCGCCACAGCGCGTGGGGCATCGAGGCCGTCCACTGCCTCCTGAAGATCAGCGATATCGGTCTCCTCGACGAGCACACCGACCTCGAGTGCCGCCTCGAGACTCTCGCTCCCCTGCGCGAACAGGTCGTCGTAGAGGGACTGGACTTCCGGCAGCGTGAACTCGCCCACCGCCATGCCCACCGTCGGGTCCGCCAAACCGTAGGCATCGAGCAGGTTCCGCACCGCATCGGTGTGACGATCCTCCGACGCCGCGATATTGGTGAAGACTCGGACGCCGTACATGTCGTAGAAGACTTCGTAGAGATCCCCGGCCATCTTCTCTTCCTCAGCCATGAAGATCATCTGAGCCTGCTGCTCCTCGGTGAGGGATCCAAGTTCACCCGTCGCCTCCGACCCCGCACCGTCAGCATGTCCCTGGCCACGATTTCCCTGGCTCCCATTTCCCTGGCCCCGTTCCGCCTGGCCTTGGCCACCGCGGCCGTTGCCCTTGCCTTTGCCCTTGCCGTTGCCAGCCTGCTCTCCGGCGTGTCCCGCACCCTCCTCGCACTCGTGATCTGAGGATGCCGACGCACTCGCATTCCCCTTCGACGCTCCCTGTCCCGCAGATCCACCGCCACCCTGACCACTGCCCCACCCATTTGCCAAAGCTGCAGATGATCCGGTCAGCAAGAGGGTGCCTGCCGCGACAGCCGCAGCGATCGTCTTGGCCCGTGTCGTTACTCGCATGATGTTCCTCCTCGTCCACGGGTCCCTACCCGTTGTCGACCCCGGTGGCCGAACACGATCAGCGTGCTCGCCTCGCATGGCATCGCCATGTGGTCGATGTGGAGATCGTGTGGAGATCCCGAGCCGTCGCCTCGATGACGACCTGCGTGGGAGGAGAATGGTCACGTGACGACGGTTCTGGTGGTCGAAGACGAACGCGATATTCGCGATGTTCTTCGCCGCTACCTCGAACGCGCCGACATGAGCGTGCTCACGACCGGCACCGGTGCTGAGGCGATGCGACTACTCACCAGCAGCGATCTGGACGTCGTCATCCTCGACCTGGGACTGCCCGATATCGACGGACTCGAGGTGCTCCGCGAAGCTCGTCGACTCGGTGGACTGCGTGTCCTCGTCCTCACCGCCCGATCACAGGTGGATGACCGCATCACCGGACTCGAACTCGGAGCCGATGACTACGTCACCAAGCCATTCTCGCCGCGAGAGATCGTCCTGCGAGTCCAGGCGATCGCCGGACGAGCGACGACATCGACACCCACGCAGGATCACCGCTTCGGTTCGGGCCGGCTGCGTATCGACGACGAACGCCATGAGGCCAGCCTCGACGGACGACTTCTCGACCTCACCCCCAGCGAATGGGGCATCCTCACCGTCCTCGCTGGACACCCGGGCCGCGTGTACTCCCGCTACGAACTGGTCAATCGAGTCAGAGGCTATGAATTCTCCGGATATGAACGCAGCATCGATTCACACGTGAAGAACCTCAGGCATGAACTCGGAGCTGACGGTCACTCGATCATCGAGACGGTCACCGGAGTCGGATATCGACTCGGTTGGTCACGTGATGACTAGCCGATCCCGAAGCCTGCGGGCACGACTCGCTCTCAGCGTGCTCGCCGTGGCGGTTTTCGCCATCCTCGCCGTGACGCTGGCCGCTCTGCTCGGAACCCAGCGCGGCTTCTCCGATGCCGAGGCCACCGATCGACAGCGCGTCGCCGATCAGGTCGCGGTCGTCGCGTCTGCCGCGTACATCGACGCGGGCGGCTGGGCGGGAGCCGACCTCACCACCGCCGAGCAGATCGCACAGACCGCAGGTGCCCGACTCATCGTGCGAACTAACTCCAGCGGCCAAGGCAACGGCGGATCCTCGCCGGGGTCATCCCCGGGCGCTGTGAACGCCGAGGTGGTCGCCGATGGCGCCGTAGTCGGATCGGTTCGTCTGGTGTTCGGCCAGCCGACCTCACAAGCAGGGCGCGGCATCGCCTGGACCTGGATCGCCGTCGCCGCCGGGCTTGCACTCCTGCTCGCACTCGTGCTCGCCTGGTGGCTCAGCGCCCGGCTCACCCGACCGGTGGCCGGACTGGCCCAGGCTGTGCGCGACTTCGCGTCCGGCGATCGTGACGCCAGGGCTCCACGCGATGCCCCCGGCGAGATCGGCGATCTGGCTCGCGCGTTCGACGATATGGCCGAGCGGATCCAGCACACCGAGGCGACCCGGCGAGCGATGGCTCACGATGTTGCACATGAACTGCGCACACCCCTCGCCGCACTGCAAGCAGGGTTGGAGGAGTTACGCGATGGCCTCGAGCCGGCCGACCCCGACCGGCTGGCAGCCCTTCACGATCAGAGTCTGCGGATCGGACGCATCGTGGACGACCTGGGGCAGTTGGCTGAGGCGGAGGCCCCCGACCGCCGGATGCACGTACGCGAGATCGATCTCGGAGATCTCGCCCAGTCGGCGGTAGCGGCGGCACACGGCCTGCTCGATTCCGCAGGGCTGACCATCGAGTGCGACTGTCCAGATGGTGTGATGGTGCTCGCCGATCCCGATCGGATCCAGCAGGTTGTGTCCAATCTGCTCTCCAACACCGCCCGCTACTGCGCGGCCGGTGACAGGGTGACGGTCTCGGTAGGTCGCGAGGTGCACTTCGGGGTGCTGACCGTGAGCGACACCGGGCCCGGAATGACCGAGCAGGACGCATCCCGCGCCTTCGACCGATTCCATCGCGGGGAGTCCACCGGGCATGTCCGGGGCAGCGGACTCGGGCTCGCCGTGGTTCGCGTGCTGGTCGAGGCTCAAGGCGGCACGGTGGATCTCTTGTCAGCACCGGGCGCTGGCACCACGGTGACCATCCGGCTACCCCATCGGACCGATCAGCCACCAGTTCGCGGCTAGTTCCACATCGAGGGCCGACCTAGTGTCGTGACTATGAGGGAATCCCAGGGTATGCAGGCCAGGAGGAATGCTGTCGCTGCGAGTGCGGTCGAGTCAGCAGGGGCCGAGGAGATCATGACGATCCAGTGCGCGCGCAGCCATCACCTCGCCCGGGTATTCCAGACTCCCGAGGGGACGATCATCGAGGCGAATCTCAATCGACGCTCACATGGGCGTCGCGATCTGCACAGCGACCCGCACGGTGTCGACGAGCCCAGCCTGTGGTGGGACTTCGTGGACCCTGGCCAGGGCCCTGATCCGGTTGACCCCGCCGTCGATGACCTGATCCCGGTCGGCTGCGCATGCGGCGACCGGCTCCTGTCTCGGTCGGCGATCGCGGAGTGGATCGACGACCACGACCCCCGCGTCACCGTCGACTGATCCGAAATCCGCAACAATCAGCACGTTGTCGCCCCTAAGGAGTTGCGGATTTCAGCTCCTCAATAGCGAGGTGCCGCGGATGCAGGGAGCCCATCGATCTGTGCGAGGTCATCCGAGGTGAGATCGACGTCGACAGCCGCTGCGTTCTGCTCGATCCAACGTGGGCGCTTGGTTCCTGGGATAGGTACGACATGATCCCCCTGCGCCAGCACCCAGGCGAGAGCAACTTGGGCCGATGTCGCCGAGTGCCGCTCCGCGATGGCCGCCACTCCCTGGACGATTGCAGCGTTGGCCTGCATCGCGTCCGGCGTGAAGCGAGGGTTCGCACTGCGAAAATCCCCCTCCTTGATCTGATCGGCGGTCACCTGACCGGTGAGGAACCCCCTCCCCAGAGGCGAGTAAGCCAACACTCCGATCCCGCGATCTGCGCAATACCCGACGACGCCGTTGTCGATGTTGTCGCGAGTCCAGATCGACACCTCGCACTGCACGGTCGCGACAGGATGGATCGCGTCAGCGCGACCGATCTCCTCGACCGATACCTCCGATAGACCCAGATGGCACACCTTGCCCGCGTCAACAAGCGCGGCCATTGCTCCCCACGTCTCCTCCAGTGGCACTTGAGGGTCGATGCGATGCAACTGATACAGGTCGATCTGATCGACGCCTAGGCGCCGCAGCGACGCGTCGCATGCGCTGCGCACGTGATCAGGACTCGCATCGCGGCCGTAGCTGGTTGCATCGATTGGTGTCAGCCCGACCTTGGTTGCGATCTGGACCCGATCACGAAAACCCTCCGCGACCACGTAGCGACCAATGATCTCCTCGTTGGTGTACGGGCCATACACGTCAGCGGTATCGAGCAGGCTGACTCCGAGTTCGACGGCGCGAAGCAGGGTTGCCCGGATCTGTCCGTCATCAGCCTCGTCGACGGTGTAACCCCACGACATCGGCATGCAACCTAGGCCGATCGCACCCACCTGCATCGGCCCACACCAGCGTGTAGGCATCCGTGCAGGGGTCGACGTCATGACGTCGAGGACTCTCCGAGCATCGACTCGATGTCCTTACGCAGCGCATCCGGTTTCGTCTGGGGCGAATACCTAGTCACGGTCTTGCCGTCCGGCGCCACAAGAAACTTCGTGAAGTTCCACTTCACCATCGAACCAAGTCCGCTCTTGGCCTTCTTCTTCACGAAGGTGAACACAGGGTGGGTGTCCTTACCGTTGACGTCGACCTTGGTTGACAAGGGAAACGTGACCCCGTAGTTGAGACTGCAGAACTCCGCGATCTGCTCATCGTCACCTGGTTCCTGATGGGCGAACTGATCACACGGGAACCCAAGAACGACCAGGCCATCATCGGCATACTGCTCGTACAACTTCTGCAATCCCTCGTACTGAGGGGTGAATCCGCACTTACTCGCGGTATTGACGATGAGCACCGGCTTACCCTCGTAATCGGAAAGGGAGACGGGCTGGCCGTCGTTGCCGGTGAAGGACAGGGTGTACAGGGATTCCGCATCAGCCATGCTCACATTGTGGGTCACGGCCTGCTCAGGCACATTCTGAGGGGTTCAGGTCGCTCTCGAACATGACTGGCAGGATGCGCGCGTGGAAGCGCTACTCATCGGGCTCATCCTCGGCCTTGGTTCAGGGGTATCCCCCGGGCCGCTGTTGGCGCTCGCCATCTCCACCACACTGCGCCGAGGCCTCCGGGCCGGCCTGGTGATCGCCTCAGCTCCCCTGGTCACCGACACGTTGTTCATCGTGCTGACGGTGACCATCCTCAGCCAGTTGCCCACCAGCGTGATCGCTGGACTATCCCTTGTCGGCGCGGTCGTCATCGCGTGGTTCGCCTGGGAGAACGCCCGAGAGGCGCGTACCGCGGACATCTCACAGCTGCGTCGCGCCCCGGTCTCTTCGGGCCGATTCACCCATCTGGCTCGAGTACCCCTCGTCCAGGCGGTGACGGTCAACATCCTCAACCCGGCACCCTGGCTGTTTTGGATCAGTGCAGGGGCGCCGATCCTGATCGGTTTCGCCGGTGACGGGCTGCCTCTCGCGATCGCATTCCTCATCGGGTTCTATGTCGCAATCGTGGGAAGCAAAGCCCTCTTAGTCGCCGCGATAGCCGCCGGTCGACATCGGCTCAGCAACCGTGGTTACCGCGCGATCCTGGCCGGAGTGGCCGTGATGCTGGCGTTCATCGCCGTGGTCCTGGCCGTCAACGGGGTGCGCACCCTCGTGGGCTGACGCAGCAAGGCGGCTTCACAGAAATCGATCCCACAGCCGGGCCTTGGTGCCACGATGTGCCGATGAACCCGCGCGACCGCATAGACCCTGCATCCCGAGAACCTCTTGCGCAGCTGCTCACCATGTTCCCTGGCGGATTCAACGCCATCCCGGACATCGTCGCCCGGCGTGAAGCGGTCGCAGGGCTACTCGCAGCGATGGTGGCCGATCTACCCCCAAACACCGCCGTCACCACTGAGGATCGGATCGTGCAGGGCGATCCCGATGTCAGGGTGCGGATCTATCGCCCCGCTGGTGCATCGGGTGCGCTGCCCGGCATCTTCTACATCCACGGTGGGGGCATGATTCTCGGCGGTATCGACGGTGAGGACCTGACGGCAGCGATGTTGTGCGAACAACTCCACGCAGTCGTCGTTTCGACTGATTACCGAAAGGCACCTGAGCACCCGCATCCGGCTCAGATCACCGACTGCTACACCACCTATTCATGGATGGGTGATCATGCTGCAGAAGTGGGCTATGACCCCTCGCGCCTGGCAATCTATGGCGGTAGTGCCGGTGGAAACCTCTGCCTCGCGACCGCATTGATGGCGCGTGACCGCGGGGGGCCACAGGCATGCTTCATCATGCCGGCCTATCCCATGCTCGACCACACGCACACGAGCCCCTCTAGTCACGAGGTGACCGAGGTTGGCATCTGGGACCGAAACGGCAACATCGAGGCATGGGAGTGGTTCCTCGGAGGTGGCGAACCTGATGGGTACGCATCCCCGCTACTGGCAGAGAATCTCTCCGGGTTGCCTCCGACCTACATCGACGTCGGCGACGTTGATCTGTTCCGTGACGAGGACATCGCATTCGTCGCACGACTTACCGCCGCAGGAGTGCCGGTGGAGTTCCACCTGTATCCCGGGGCGTATCACGTCAGCGAACGATTCGCGCCCGAGGCACCGCTGTCGCAGCGGATATGGGCCAATCGACTCGATGCATTTCGGCGTGCCCTCGCAGGATGACCTCGATGCAGATCAGCTCGCGGGGATGACGTAGGCCACTGAGGTTGGAATAGCTTTGGTCCCACCCTCGATGGCGAGATCGTTGCCACTCTTCGCCTTGACCTTGACGGTGACCTGAATCGATGATCCGCATCCGGATTTCGTCGACAGGGTGAATGTCGGGATCGCGACGGCGAACACCGCGTGATGCTGTTGCCAGGTGATCGTGTAACCGCGCGCCCCGGACTTCTTCGTGGCCTTCGCTGTCGCGCACTTCGTGCCCCGAACGGTGGAGACCTGCTTGGCGGTCAAGGAAAGGGAAAGCTTGGCCTTCCCTTGGATCGCGGTGGTTGGCGCTTTGCTGCACACGTCCGGATAAGCGGGTTCGATGCAGTTGGTGATGGACAGGATCGCCCCGAGTTGCACCGGGCCGGCAGAGTTCGTCACATCGAATGTCGACGTCGATGCGAAGGTGGACCCGCGGGCTGCGAGGACATCCTTGGCCCCGGGCACTAGGGCATCATCCGCCCAGTCGGGAAGAGGTTCACTGATGGCGAGCAGGGAGTAGGACTTCTGCCCGGAGGCTTTACTCACCACCGGGATGGTGCCCGACGCTTCAGACGAACCACACTCACCGGGGTCGCACATGAACACGTTGGTCTCACAAGTGTGCTCCCCGGCGGCCTTGGTCGTGATCACCATTCCTACTGGAATGACGATGGTGCCGTCCCCCTGCCACACATTGCGCCCCGTTTCCATGGAGTCAGAGAACTTCTTCGGGCCAGTACACGTCACTGTCACACCGATGAAGATCCGGGTGGAGGGGTTGCCGAGCACCAACTCCGAGCCCACGAATCGGACCTCGCCGGCCGCCCCTGCTGTGAATGTGGTCGAGAAGACCGTCTGCCGCTCCCCCTTCGAGGCATCGAGGGTCTTCATCGCGGGTGTGACATCGACTATCTGCCCCGAGGTGTCTGCCTGGGCGACAGGTATCGCGGATACCAGCCCTGCGAGGGCGAGGGCGGCTGCGAGGAAATAGCGACCAGGACGGGGGGCCATACCGGGAAGTGTAGAACCGAGGGTGCGTGGATTGGGCAGCGAGAAGACCTGACCCACGCGAACTCCGCAACTCCCTAGGGGCGAGAACGTGCCAAAAGTTGCGGATTTCGGTTAGGAACCGAGCCAGAAGTCTTGCCAGCGGACGAAGATCAGGCCGAGCACCGCCAGGTACCACGCGGCGAGGATGATGCCACGCAAACTCACGATGGCGTCCACCCACGCCCCGCGCACCCCGAGGCGCCCGGCAGCCAGGTTGCTGGCGGTCACCCACACGAAGATCGGCGCGGTCACCGTCCACACCACCATGCACCACGGGCAGAGCGCACCGATCGAGTACAGGCTCTGCCACACCAGCCATTGCACGAAGGCGAAGCCCGCGAGCGCGCCGATGTTCAAACCCACCCACACCCAGCGCGGCAGGGTGACTCCGGCCACCAGCAGCACCCCGATGGTCACCACGACACTGAACCCGATCAGACCCATGACCGGATTGGGGAACCCGAACACCTCGGCCTGCGGGGTGATGATGACCGAGCCACACGACAGCACCGGGTTCAGATCACAGCCGGGCACGTAGTTCGGATCGGCGAGGACACGCACTTTCTCGAGGGTCAATTCGAAGGCGGCGAGCAAGCCCACGGCGCCACCGATGATCATGATCACCGCGGTGGTCAGGTCGAGTCGACGCAGCCGTGCTGACCTGTCCTGCGGCTCATCGTCCATGACCAGATCGTCGTCGATCTCCAGGCTCATACCGACCAGAGTACGGGTCCTGCGCGCCCCAGTCGCGCCGATAGGCTGGTCGGGTGCGTGATGCCAGGACACCTGCGAGCGACGATGACCGGCATCCGCTCAGTGTGCTCATGGGCGGGCCCTGGGGATTCGTGGAATCCATGGGCCCCACCGTGCTGTTCGTGGTCTCCTACTTCGCCTCCGGCAGCAACCTGGCCGTGGCCGTCGGGGTGTCCCTCGGTGCGGCGATGCTGCTGGCCCTGGTCAAGGTCCGCCGGGGCGAGCGCCCGATCCGCGTGCTCTCCGGCCTGCTCGGTGTCGCTATCGCCGCCCTATGGGCGGCCTACAGCAACGACCCGCTCGGGTTCTTCCAGGTACGCGTTCTCGCCAACATCCTCAGCGCCCTGGCCTTCGCGATCTCCATCTTCGTTCGCCGACCGCTGATCGGGATCATCGTGGGGCCGCTGCTCGGCACCGGGATGCGATGGCGACAGGACCCCGATCTGCTGCGCGGCTACTCACGCGCCACCTGGCTGTGGGTGATCTTGAGCCTGGTACGAGCGGCGATCCAGGTACCCCTCATCGCTGCCGGGCAGCTGGGTTGGCTCGGTGCCACCCCCTTCTTGTTCTACGGCCTCGTCGCTCTCACCGTCGCGGGGTCCTGGTGGATCATGAAGCGGACCCTGCCACCCGGCCACCCCGGGATCCGACATCCGCGCATCCCCGGTGAGGCCGCCCCACATAACGCCTGACGGGAGACCGTTCAGTGCGCCTGACAGGTCGGGCACCAGAACAGGTTGCGGCCGGCCATATCGGCCCACACCACCTCATCACCGCACACGTGGCAGTCCTGACCCTCGCGGCGATAGACGTAGACCTCGCCGCCGTGTCGATCGCGCCTCTTGGCGCGTCCGGTCGCCCGTGGCGAGTGTTCCTCACGCACGGTGTCGATGCGTCCGCGGCGCACCCCGTCGCGCATCAGCACCACCAGGTCGTCCCACATGACATCGAACTCCGCTCGGGACACCTCGCGCCCGGGCCGGTAGGGGTCGATACCGGCGCGATACAGGGCCTCCGCACGATAGATGTTGCCGACACCGGCGAAGACTTTCTGATCCATCAGCAACCCGCCGATCGGCGCGCGACTCCTGCTCACCCGGGCCCAGGCTCGCTCGGGATCGGCGTCCTTGCGGATCGGATCAGGCCCGATTCGCGCGATGAGCGCAGCACGTTGGTCGGGATCGAGGACCTCGCATGCCGTCGGTCCTCGCAGGTCGGCGTAGTGGGCGTCAGTGACCAGCCGGACCCGCACCTGCCCGCGAGGCTCGGGTGCATCCCCGGAGGCGATCGTCCATTTGCCGTACAACCCGAGATGCACGTGCAGGTGACGGTCGTCGTCGAATGCCAGCAGCAGATGCTTGCCGTACGCATCACCGCGCAGCAGGGTGGTGCCGTCGATGAGGGCGGCACCGGAGGAGAACCGGCCCTGCGGGCTGCTCACCGCCACGGGGGCGCCACCGAAGGCCTTCTTCAGCCGTAGAGCTTGGCGATGAACCACATGTCCTTCGGGCACGGCAGTTGAGTCTGCCACCGATCGCGCAACCTGCCATCCTGCTGGCGTGACCATGGACGCGATCGTGATGGGGGTCGATGGGTGCCCGGGCGGGTGGATCGCCGCGCGCGTCGAGATCGGGCATCGCGCGCGCCTCATCGATTTCGAGATCGCCGCCTCCCTGCGTGACCTGCTGGCCGACGCGCAGTGCCCGGTGATCGCCGTCGATATTCCGATCGGCCTACCTGATGCTGACGGCTCTCGAGACTGCGACCGGCTCGCACGCCAGGTCCTGCGCCCCCACGGATCACGGGTGTTCCCAGCGCCCGTGCGAGCCACCTTGGCGCACATCGACGACTATGCGCAGGCATGCGCTGCCTCCCGAGAGGTGTGCGGAAAGGCGTTGAGCAAGCAGGCCTGGCACATCCTGGGCAAGATCGCTGAGGCCGATGAACTCGCCGATGATCCCCGGCTGGTCGAGTGCCATCCGGAGGTCGCTTTCGCTGTGATGGGCGACGGGGTCATCGCAGCATCCAAGAAGACCCGTGAGGGGCGAGCTGAACGCCTCGGTCGACTCAGCCGATGGTTGCCCGATCTGTCGAACACCACCATCCCCCGCGGCGATGATGCCCTCGATGCCCTGGCCTGCGCCTGGACCGCCGAACGCATCCTCGGAGGCTTCGCGATGCAGTGGCCGTGCACGGATACGCCTCGCGACACCCGGGGGCGCCCGATGCGGATCGTGGCCTGAATTCAGGCAGCGTCGGTGAGCCCGAGTAGGCGCCGGGCCTCGGCGAAGCCTGGCGCCGGGTCGGTCGGATCGAGGTGGACACACTGCATCCCCGCCTCGGCGGCACCCCGCAGGTTGACCGGTTGATCGTCGATGAACACGATGTCCTCGGGTGGGATTCCCATGCGCTGCACCATCAGTGCGAAGGCCTCATGATCGGGCTTGTAGACCCCGTCGGTGCGGCCATCCACCATGACCTGGAATTCGCGCAGGATCGACATGCGATCGATCCACTCCTGGTCATGGAAGCTGGTCAGGTCATTGGTGTGGATTCCGACCTTTATTCCCGCAGCCTTCGCATCATGGATGAGGGCCACCGCCTCTGGTCGCACCAGCTCTTCCTCGGATCCGGCATACAGCGGCGTCATCATCGACTGCATATCCGACGGCAGCCCCGTCAACTGCGAGAACCTGTCAGCCTGGATCGCCCAGTACTCGCGCTCGTTCGTCTCACCAGCTTGGAACGCCAGCCACTCGGGATCGGCGTCCGGATCGAACGGCCCCGTCCACGCGAGACTCCCAGGGGGCAGCCCGAGGGTGCGTTCACCGACGGAGCGAACCTCGAACGGAGTGAGGAGCACCGGCCCCCCGAAGTCGAATACCAGGCCGGCAGGGCGCGGAACGCTCAGTGCTCCTCCTCGGAGATGGTCACCATGTCGAAGCGCACGATCTCTCCGAACCAGCCGCACCCACCGCACCAGGTCATGAAGACTCGCGAGTCACCCATCCAGTACTCCGTGGCTATACCACCCTGCTCCTCCAGGTCAGCGGCGCACATCGGGCAGAAGCGCGGACGGTCGAGCAGATGCGCCTCGGCATCGGACATGAACCACGACCCCTCCGGCGGTAGCCGGTGGGGATTGGGGGGCAGGTCGCTCAACGCGTTCCGTACTGAATGGGTGAAGACGGACTTCTCAGGCACCTGCTCCTGCCTTCTCGCGGTTGGCCCAGGCGTTCTCATGCAGGTCGAGCAACTCCTGCTTGATCGGGCTGTAGCGCATCGAGCCGCCGGTGATCCACGCGTTGGCGAACTCCCGCTCAGCACCGAACTTATCTTTCTCGCACGGCAGGTCGATGCGGTCGTGGGGTTCGCGCACGGTGCCGAGGGGATCCTCGCCGTTGGCGACCTTCTTCATGTTCTCCTTGAACATCTTGCGCAGCATCGCGACACCGGCGTCGGAGCGGCCGAGGTGCTCCTGCGAGCGATCGGTGATCGGGCCCTGTGACACCCAGGCCATGACATCCTGGCCCTCGATGTAGTCGGTGATGAAACGACCCTGCTCATCTCGCCACAGGTACTCATAGAACACCGGTCGCTCCTGATCGGGCAGGTCGGCACCCTGCGGGGCATGGTTGGAGTAGAACAACTTCCAGGTCGTGGTGTCATCGATGGGGACCCGGATCTGCATCTGATCGATGCCTGCACCACCAACGCGCATGAAGTAGGGGAACACCAGCGGGTGGCCGATCTTCCAGTCGTCGTTCTCCTCGGAGCTCCCCTCGAGCACGCGGCGCTTGAGGATGCCCCATTCCATCTCGTCGAAGCCGGTCTTCATGTGCTTCTTCTGGAAGGACTTGGGCGCCTCGAAGCCCTCGGTCTCACCGAGGAACTGGAAGTACTGACCGTGCAGCCATTCGACATGGTGCGGATCGACGGAGTTCTCCATGATCTGCAGCCAGTTGCACGGCAGTGTGGTGTAGCCGCAGTCCTTCACGCCGTCCATGACGAACACGTCGAAACGCGGGAGTTCGGGCGCCGGACTCGGACCGACGTAGACCCAGATCATCCCGCCCATGGTCTGAGCCTTGCCCGCCTTGTGCTTCACCCGGTCACGGAAGTTCTGATTGTCTGCCTCAGCGGGCTGCTCGAGGCAGTTGCCCTCGAAATCCCACTTCCAGCCGTGGTAACCGCAGCGGATGCCATCCTCGTGGACCACGCCGTAGGTGAGGGACGCACGACGATGCGGGCAGGCCTCGGCGACGATGCCGTAACGACCACCCTTCGGTGTCTTGAACAGAGTCCAATTCTCACCGAGCAGGCGCACCGTCTTCGTCGGAACGGTGTCGAAGTCCTCCTCGAAGGCGATCGGGTACCAATAGCGCCGCAGGAGCTCCCCCATGGGAGTACCCGGGCCGACTCTGGTGAGTTCCTCGTTCTGTTCGACGGTCAGCATCGGTCGTCCTTTCCCCTGATGGTCACCTGCAGTATTCCCCACGGCTCAGGCGGTTCGTTGTGTTGAGGATGAGGCAGGTTCCTGCGAGCGGCAAGGCTGGCGTTCCGCCCGCAGGAACCCGTCACGGTTATCGGGACCTTCGTCCCACCGTAGCCCGGTCGTCAGTCGATGACCGTGACCACGCCCTGCGAGCCGTCGACGCGCAGTCGCTGGCCCGTGGTGATGTTGGTGGTGGCGAATCCGGTACCGGTCACTGCCGGGAGGCCGTACTCACGGCACACGATCGCCGCATGGCTCATCATGCCGCCGGTGTCGGTTACCGTCGCCAGGATCTTGCCGAAGATCGGTGCCCAACTCGGAGCGGTCAGCGGTGCCACCAGGATCTCACCCTCCTGGACCTCGTTGATCTGTTCCGGGCTGAAGATCACACGCGCGGGACCCTCGACCACACCCGGGGACGCTGCCATGCCGCGTAGTTCACCCTCGGCAGCGTCACCACCACCGAGCCAGGCGTTGACGCTGTCGGAGGTGATGCCCCACAGCATGACGGTGAACGGCTCTGTGACGACCTCCGGCGGCTCACCGAGACCCGGGCTGGGCTTCCAGGTCGCAAGAGCGGCACAGATGCGCTTGCGATCAGCGATGATCGACGGCCAACGACCCGGCCCCGCCGCAGGTTCCGGCGACGCCCACGAGACGTAGTAGTCCCACAGTGCCTCTTCGACCTCGGTGCGCTTGAGGTAGAAGATGTCATCCGACTCCGACCAGAAACCCTCTTTGACGAATGTCTCACCGAGCTGGCGCATCTTGCGCCAGATCACCGAGTGGCTCCAGTGCTCGACATAGAAGTTGTGGTTCTCCACGTACGGAAAGACCGTTCGAGCCAGGCCCAGCTTGCCCTGGAAGGCCTCCCGATCCTCGTCGGTGGCGAGCAACTCGGAGTACTCCGCAACGACTCGATCACGCTCGGCACGGATTGCGTCGATGGGTCGATTGAGATCTTCACCCTGCTGCACCTTGCTGATGTAGTTGCGGATGAACTCGAAGGGCACCTCGACGTTCTCGATCCAGATCTTGTCGTGGTGGTAGAAGCCCGAACCGGTGGAGAAGTTGAACCACGGCTCCGCGGACTCCTCGAAGGAAGCGATCCAGGCCTGGCCCTCCGATGAACCCTTCAGGATCTGGCAGGTCGCCTCGACATCCCCCGCCGAGAACGCCTCCGCGACCCCAGACTCCACAGCCTTGCGAGCCAAGCGCTTCAACTCGTCATCCGGACGGAACAGATCGACATCGACCCCGGCGACCATCTTCGCGATCGCCTGGTCGGGGATGCTCGGAAAGACCGTCTTGCAGAACATGAAGAAGTCCAGGTACGCGGCATAGCCCAGATTGAGGAACTCGAAGTGGTAGTTCCACAGTTTCAGGCCGAGGCTGATCAGCCGGTGGTAGTTGTCCTGGATGAGATATCCGGTGCCCAGGCCCGCACCGGACTTCACCACCTCATCGGCATCCTCGATCTCCGGCAGCGGGGCGAAATCCAATGACTCCAGCTCCGCGACAAGCTCACGGATCTTGATCATCCACTTGTCGTACAGGTCATCCCAGTTCATGAAGTAGTGGCCCGCACGATCCATGAAGTTCGCTGCCCGCTCCTCGATTGTGGCCGGATCAGCGGGCACCGGTGAGAGATACGCGTAACCGTTGAGAATGCGGAAGGCGATGCCGTTGGCCGGGGGCACCTGCAGGTGGCGGGTGTTGTACTGCGACAGGGACGCGAGCGCGAACTCATAGAACGTCGCATCCCATGGGGTCAGGACGTTGGGCCAATGCACCCCGTCCTGGAACCAGAACATCGAGTCTTCGAAGTCACGGCGGGCCTCGGAGAAGAGCGATGAGTACACGTACATGTCCTGCCAGCCCTCGGCACCCTCAGGAGTGGGGATATCGAACGGGCTGGGAAATCGATCTGCCATGTGATGATTCCTCTCGGGTGCGCGGGGCGAGTCATTCGGCCCGTCGGTCCTTGCGGTTACTCAGTTCTTGCGGGTGTGGAGGGGATTCATGAGCGTCGAGACGATGCTGCTCATGAAGTCCCCATTGGATTGTGATGCGGATGCTGTGCGCTGCTGCTTGCTCCAGACCGTCTCCGGCCGCGACTGCAGCAGGACGACGGCTTCCCCGTCGGAGATATCGGCGTCGACGGCCCACTCGATGTCCTGTGGGCAGCCGTAATGCTTCTCAGCGGTCTTCGCTAGCCGTGCGATCGCCTTGATCTGCTCATCGGTCAGACTCGGTGCGTTCGCTCGATCCGGATCGGTCTGGACTTTCTCCACCCGATCATGTCCATTCAGGATGAACTCGTGTGCCTTATTGGAGATATTGCGTTTGCTGATCTCGAACAGGACCTTGTCGATGAGGAAGTTGTCGGGTGTGATCTCACCGGAGACGACGCCTTCACCGAATCCCCACGCGGAGTCGATGCAGATCTGCGATCGATCACCGTCACTGGGATTCAACGTGAACGCGACACCCGCCGCGATCGGCCGGACCATCTTCTGGATGACGACGCTCATCTCGACACTGCGGTGCTCATAGCCCATCTCCACCCGGTAGGCCGTCGCCCGGTCGGTGAACAGGCTCGCCCAGCAGCGACGTACCGCGTCGACGACATAATCACCTCCACGCACCCACAGATAGGTGTCGTGCTCGCCGGCGAAGGAGGCATCCGGGGAATCCTCCGACGTCGCCGAGGAGCGCACGGCGACGGGTATCCGCTCCACATTCGAGGCCCGGCACAGTTCGTCATAGGCCGTGCGCAGGGTCGATTCGACCTCGGGAAGCAACGGCATCGTGACGATGGCATCACGGATCGCTGAGCACTTCGCCGACAGTGCATCGGTGTCCTCGACATCCAGTCCATCGAGGTGACAGGCGAGGATCGCATCGAGATCGTGCGCATCGTGGCAGGAACGGTAGGAGCCGGCGGTGAGGACGAAACCAGGAGGCACCGGTAACCCGGCCCCGGTCATCTCGCCGAGGCTGGCTCCCTTGCCGCCGACCTCGGACTTCATGCCGTCCCAGTAGCCCTCGAACCACATGATCGGGTTCACCGTCGAGGTCATGGGGTCTCCTCTCGCAGGGTGCGGGGTAGGGCGCGTCCGCTGAGCCCCTCCCACCAGTCGGGAAGTTCGTCGAGGTCGGGGACCTGCACCTCCTGGACCCGGTTGCGATAGGCGATGAAGGCGGAGTTGCCCTCCACGAGGCGCACGATCACCTCCTCGGTGTTGTAGGGCTCACCGGGGTCGTAGCCGAAGGCGCTGATCGCGAAGACCCGGATCGGGCCGGAGTGGGTCCCGACGATGATGCGATCACCGGGATGCTCAGCCTGGATCCGCTGGATCCCGGCCCAGAATCTGCGCACGGTCGCGGAGGGCGGTTCGAAGTTCAGCATCGGGATCTGCGTCCACAGCGTGATCGGATCCGCGCCTCCCTGCTGGGTGCGCCAGAACCGATCGATCTCCACCAGCCAGGTGGGTCGGTCACCCATCGCGACCCGCTCGTACTTCTCCATCTCGCGCTTGTACAACCGGAAGGCGCCGGTCACATCACGAAGACCCTCCGGGGTCCACACCTGGAAGTTGCGGAATTCGCTCATCGCGGTGACACCGGTGATCTCGGCGTTGCGGTTCCACATGGTCAGCCCGTCGAGCAGGCCCTTCTTGATGCCCTCGGAGGTCTGCCGCGCACGATTGGTGTCGGCACACACGATGTGGACCCGTTCGCCGTCCTTGATCGACTTGCTGATGTCGAAGCCGCGGCGATGGACCTGCCAACTGCCCAGGGGGGTCAATCCGCTCTCCGTCGAATACCCCTGCGTCTCGCCGTGGCGGATGATGTGCACCTGGGTGAGGACTCGAGGGCCGGCCTCCTGGGCCGTGCCCGGGACGATCTCCTTGGTCTTGGTGATCTGGGAGTAGGCCCGCGTCACCCCCAGATCAGTGCCCTCCCATTCGGGTACCGGCGCCTCCAGATCGGTGGCGCCACTGCGGCGGTCGCGGAAGCGACGCAGGTACAGCGGGGTCTCATCGGTCGTCGTCCCCGGCTGCTCCGGACCGCGATGATGCATCCCCCCGCGCGCCTCACGGTCGAAGTACCGCTGCAGGTAGGCCGGCGGGTCGGTGCGCTCCGTGCGCGGGAGGGCCACGCGCTCCTCATCGTGGGCAGGTCTGATGTCCGCGTCGGTCATGGGATCCCATGCCCTCCCTTCGATCCCCGAGGGGATCAGCTGTGCACCGTCAGAAACTTCTGATTGACGACACCGTCGTAGTAGAAGATGGCGCGGCCCATTTCGGCCTCGGTCCAGGTCACCGGCGGCTCCTCGGGGTCGACGACGTAGCCGCCGGTGAACACCTCGTTGCGATTGCCCGCCGGATCGAAGAAGTACAGGCAGAGCCCTCGCGTTGCACCGTGCCGTGTCGGATTGGTCTCGATCGGCACCCCGTGGTACGCCAGCACATCCGCGGTATCGCGAATCGCGGTCCAGTCATCGACCCAGTAGGCGAAGTGGTGCAGGCCGCGATCCTGGCCGGTGACCAATGCGATGTCATGCGAGGAATGGGAGCGTTCCAACCAGGTCGCCACCTGGAAGCCGTCATCACCGAGGACCTGCTCGGTGAGGTGGAACTCCAGAACCTCCTGGAGGAAGCGGGTGTTCTCTCCGACGTCCTCGCAGGTGAGGAAGATGTGGTCGATCCTCGGGGGGGCAGCCCCCACCAGGTTGAGGGGCTTGGGCGGCGGATTGGTCAGCGGCAGCAGATTGCCGACCTGATCCATGCCGTACACGAGCTCCATCAGGTGACCACTGGGCATGAGGAACCGGATCGCCTCACCGTGCCCGGGGGCGATCTCACCTTTGGCGAACCACTCGACCTCGACACCGGCTTCGGTCAGCCGCTGCGCGTAGTAGTCCAGGTCGTCGCGGAACTGCACCTTCCAACCCATGTGGTTCAGCCCGTACGTCGGTGCATAGGTGAGGATCACCGAGTGGTGCTGATGCTCATCCCAGCACTTCAAGAAGACCCGCTCGGATTCGCGGGCCGTTTCGTACATCCCCACGACCTCGGTGTAGTAGGCCGTGGCGAGTTCGAGATCCGGCACGCGGATCTCCACGTGCGACAGTCTGAGGATTCCCATGGTCTGATTCCGCCCGTCGCCTACGTGTGCACCGACATGAAGCGCTGGTTGAGTTCGCCCTCGTAGTAGAAGACGGCGCGACCGATCTGATCCTCGGTCCAGGTGATCGTCGGGAAGTCCGGATCCGGGCGGTACCCACCGGTGAACACCTCGTTGCGGGTGCCCAGCGGGTCGAAGAAGTAGATGGTGTTTCCGCGGGTGATGCCGTGGCGGGTCGGTCCCACGTCGATCTGGATGCCGTTGTAGGCCAACACATCTGCGGAACGACGCACGTGATCCCAATCATCCAGCCACCAGGCGAAGTGATGCAGACCCCCGTTCTTGCCGGTGACGATCGCCAGGTCGTGCGGACTGTGAGACACCTCCATCCACACTGCGGATTGGTGACCCTGGCCGTCGAGGAGCTGCTCTGTGGTGCGGAAACCGAACACATCCTCATAGAACTTCGCCGAGTCACCGACCTCCTCGGCGGTCACGAGCACGTGATCCAACCGAGGCGGAGCGATACCCCGCAGGCCCTCGACGAAGGGATTGGGGTTGATCGGTGCGGTCGCCCGACCCACCATCTGCAGATCGTGGACCAGTTCCATGGTCTGGCCCGAGGGGGTCTCGAAGGTGATCGACTCACCCTGGCCGACCCGCTCACCCTTGCTCACCCGCTGCACCGGGAAGCCGTAGCGGGACACCTTGTTCTCGAACTCGGCCAGATCGTCCTCGCGTTCGACCTTGAAGGACATCTGGTCGAATCCCACTCGGGGGCCGTAGGCCAGGCGCAGTGAATGGTGATTGGGCTCATCCCAGCACTTCAAGTACACCGAGTCCTCATCGCGCTCGGTCTCCAGCAGCCCGATCACCTCGGTGTAGTAGGCGGTCGCCAGATCGAGGTCGGTGACGGTGATGTCGACGTGAGCGAGGCGTTGCAGACCCATGGTCGAAGACTCCCCTTCCGGCAGCTGAGCGGACTCGGTATCGCTGAACGTAGATCGAAACCGTCCCGCATGTAAGTACACCGTTCCCTATACCGGAACGATCATTGCTACGGTCCGATCATGGCTGATGCCCGGGAGGCGCCGACGAGCCCCGAGCAGATGCGCACGGCGATGGCTGAGTACGTGCGCGGACTGCATCGGGCCTACCTCGATGCCAGCGCTCCCCTGGCTCCGGCCGATCGGGCCAGACTGCCTCTGCTGCAAGCACAACGACTCACGGTTGCCGCCGTGGGGACCCGCTACCTCCACGTCATCGCCACGACCGAGGTGCTCCCCGCTCCGGTCGGTCCCGAGGTGGGGATCGACGACGCACTGGACGATCTGTCCTGGACGCTGCGATTCTTCGATCCCGTCGTCGCACCCGGACTCGGACTCATCGATGAGGCAGCCGAACCCCGCCCGGACCAGGTGCGTCACACCCTGGGTATCCGATCAGTGACCTACCACCTCACCGTCCCTCCCGGCAGCGGGCTGACCCCGCACCATGCCCTGCACGCGGGCACCGGACTCGCCCACTCCCACGCCGCGGCGCACCGGGATTTCACCACCCTGGCCGGATTACTCCCCGATCAAGGCCCGCTCATCGCCGAGATGCACGCCGCCTACGTCAACGACCTGCCCGAGGCCCACCGCCTGCTCGCCTGCGCGATCGCCGGTCCGGACTCGATCACCGCCGCAGCCGCCGACCTCGATGGGGTGCGTCGCGAAACCCTGCGCACGATCCGGGAGAACACCCCGTGAGCCCCGCGGCCTCGGCGTCAGCACCTCGAGAGAATTCCACCCTGTCCAGCGTGCGCAACGCCGCACGCGTGCTGAAGGAGTTCTCCGGACACCGCGAACTCGGCGTCACCGAGTTGTCTCGTCGCCTGGGCATCGGCAAGAGCACCGCCCACCGCCTGGTCACCACCCTGGCCGCCGAACGACTTCTGGAGCAGGATCCCGACACCGGCGCCTATCGACTCAGCCTGACGATGTACGAACTCGGCACCAGTGTGTATCGCCACGTCGATCTGCACGAGGCGTGCGCACCCGTCCTCGATCGCCTGCGCAACGCCACCGAGGAGACCGTGCAGGTGGCCGTCCTCGATGGCCGCGAGGTGGTCTATGTCGAGCGACGAGAGAGCCCGAAGACCCTCCGACTCTTCGGTCGGATCGGGCACCGGAACTCCGCACATTGCACCAGCACCGGCAAACTCCTGCTGGCGTGCCTGCCACCTGAGGAACTCGATTCCGTACTGAGGGGTTGGCGTCTGGAGGCTCACACCCCGCACACCATCACTCGCATCACTGATTTCAAGCGCGCCCTCGACACGATCCGTTCCCGCGGCTGGGCGGAGAACATCAACGAGGCGGAGATGGGGGTGGCGTCTGTGGCTGCTCCCATCCGCAACGGGGTGGGTGAGGTTGTGGCCTCGGTTTCCATCGCCGGCCCAGTGCAACGATTGGGCGGTGACTCCCTGCGGCGTTTCGCCGCTCCCTGCATCGAAGCGGGGTTGGCGATCAGCCGCCGCCTCGGCTACCGCGACACGAAAGGTGGACGACTGTGACAGTGCTCGATGATGACGTGAAGCGCTGTGCTTCCGCGTTGTATGAGGCGCGGCGCTCGGGGGTGCCGATTCCGCCGTTGACTGCTGAGTTCCCGGAGTGGGGGGTGGTGGAGGGGTATGCGGTGCAGCAGGATCTGGTGGCGCGCCTGGTGGGCGAGGGTGATCGGGTCGTGGGTTACAAGTTGGGGTTGACGTCGGCGCCGATGCAGGAGTTGCTGGGGGTGGATCAGCCGGATTTCTCGCCGATTTTCGCTTCCGGGGTTTTCTCCGATGGGGCGCAGGTGTCGGTTGCGGATTTCATCGCGCCCCGGGTGGAGGCGGAGATCGCGGTGGTGCTGGCGGAGGATCTGCGTGGACCTGGGTGCACGGCGATTCAGGTAGCGGGTGCGGTGTCGGGTTTGGTGGCGGCGATTGAGATTGTGGATTCGCGGATTGCGGATTGGAAGATCACGATCGCGGATACTGTGGCGGATCTGGCCAGTGGTGGGGCGATCGCGTTGGGGTCGCAGATGGTGCCTTTAGCTGAGATCGATCCGCGTGTGATCGGGATGGTGTTCTCCTGTGATGGTCAGGTGGTGGCGACCGGTGCTGGTGCCGCGGCGTTGGGTGATCCGCTGGGGGCGGTGGCGTGGCTGGTGAACACGTTGCATGGGCTGGGTGGTTTTCTGCCGGCGGGGTCGATCGTGATGACCGGCGCGTTGCATGCGATGAAGCCGATCGCGGCGGGTCAGACATGGTGCGGGGAGTTCGACAGGTTGGGTTCGGTGTCGTTGCGAGTGGGAGTGAGCTGATGGGTTTGCGGTGCGCGATCGTCGGGTCGGGGAATATCGGTACGGATTTGATGGTCAAGATGCTGCGCAGCGAAACATTGGATCTGCGGGCGCTGGTCGGGATCGATCCGGATTCTGATGGTTTGGCTCGTGCCCGTTCGATGGGGGTGGAGGCATCGCATGAGGGTCCGGATTGGATTCTGGATAACGCGGGTGAGTTCGACATGGTCTTCGATGCCACGAGTGCGTATGTGCATGTGCGGTATTACAAGAAGTATGCCGAGGCTGGGATCACCGCGATCGATCTGACTCCTGCTGCGCGTGGGCCGAAGGTGATCGCGGCGGTGAATCTCACCGAGCATCTGGATGCACCGAATATCAACCTGGTGACCTGTGGTGGGCAGGCGACGACTCCGATGGTGCATGCGGTGCGCCGCGCCGTCGACTCGTTGCCCTATGCCGAGATGGTGTCCACGGTCGCCTCGAAGTCCGCGGGTCCTGGGACGCGGCAGAACATCGACGAGTTCACCAAGACCACCTCGACTGCTTTGCGTGAGATCGGTGGGGCCGACACATCCAAGGCGATCATCATCCTCAACCCTGCTGAGCCGCCCATCATGATGCGCAACACCGTGTTCGCTGGCCTGCCCGAGGGCAGCGACCATGATGCGGTGCTCGAGTCGATCTGGGCGATGGAGAAGGAAGTCGCCGCCTACGTGCCCGGCTACCGGTTGAAGAACCCTCCGGTGATCGAGGAAGGACCGTATTCCACCCCCGGTGGTGTCGTGCCGCACCGCGCGGTGATCCTGCTGGAGGTCGAAGGTGCCGGGGATTACCTGCCGCCATTCGCGGGCAACCTGGACATCATGACTGCCGCCGCGATGCGCGTCGGAGAGGCGATCGCTGAGCATCGAGGAGTCCACGCATGACCACCACCCCATCTGTTGCCGTGTCCACCGACTATCGCCTGATCGACTCGACCCTGCGGGATGGTTCGCACGCGATCAGCCACCAGTACTACGCCGAGGATGTCATCAAGATCGTCGCCGGTCTAGATCGAGCCGGGGTGCAGGTCATCGAGATCGCCCACGGCGACGGCCTGGGCGGTTCGAGTTTCAACTACGGCTTCTCCGCAGTCGATGAGAAGGAACTCATCGCCAAAGCCTGCGACACGACAACGAATGCGCAGATCGCCTGCCTCATGCTCCCCGGTATCGGCCTGGCCGATGACCTGCGCGAGGTGCGCGAACTGGGTGTTTCCGTGGCACGCATCGCAGTGCACTGCACCGAGGCCGACATCACCGAACAGCACATCAAGGTCGCCAAAGAACTGGGCATGGAAGCCATCGGGTTCCTCATGATGGCCCACATGAACTCCCCCGAAGGCCTCGTCGAGCAGGCGAAGCTGCTGCAGTCCTACGGAGCCGACACCATCTACATCGCCGACTCCGCCGGCGCCATGACCACCGAGGACGTCCGCCGCCGCGTCAACGCCCTGGTGGGTGCCCTGGAGGTTCCAGTCGGGGTGCACGCCCACAACAACCTCGCCATGGCCGTGTCCAACTCCATCGCCGCCTACGAAGAAGGCGCGAAGAACCTCGACGGCACCTCCGCAGGCCTCGGGGCCGGTGCCGGCAACTGCCCCACCGAGATCCTCGCCGCGGTATCCGACAAATACGGCATCACCACCGGAGTCGACCCGCTGATCCTCATGGACGTCGCCGAAGAGATCGTGCGACCCCTCATGCCACGCCAACAGGTCATCGACCGTGCAGGCCTGCTACTCGGATACGCCGGCGTCTACGGCAGCTTCCTGCTCCACGCCCAACGCGCCGCCGAACGCTACAACGTCCCCGTCGCCGACATCCTCATCGAACTCGGCAACCGCAAAGTCGTCGGCGGCCAAGAAGACATGATCATCGACGTCGCCCTCGAACTCGCCGCCCAACACGCCCAAAGCGAGCTGACCGATCCCGACATGGAGACCCGGTGACGGTGTCGACAAGAGAAATGGGAGACCCGGTGACGGTGTCGACAAGAGGAATGGAGACCCGATGAGCACCCTGCCTGTTGACGCACTGGCCGAGCGCCTGATCACCTCGGCACGGGATCGTGTCGCGACGACTCCCTTGACTGATGACCACGCCGATCTGGACATCACCACCGCCTACGTCATCCAGGATGCGGTCGTCTCGGCTCGCCGCGCCCAGGGAGCGATCGTCGCGGGGGCCAAATTGGGCTTGACGAGTGTGGCCAAGCAGCAGCAGATGAACGTCGATTCCCCGCTGTACGGGTGGCTGACCGACGACATGCTCATCGACACCGGCGCACCCCTGGTGTGCGACCGCTACATCCAGCCGCGCTGCGAACCGGAGATCGCCTTCCTGCTGGGCCACGACCTGGCCGGCCCCGATGTCTCGGCCGCTCATGTGCTGGCTGCCACGGAACTGGTGTTTCCGGCGATCGATGTACTGGATTCGCGCTTCTCGGGGTACAAGTTCACCCTGCCCGACGTGGTCGCCGACAACTCCTCGTGCGCGGGGTACGCACTGGGTGGTCAGGGCATCTCCCCCGATGGGATCGACCTGCGACTGGTGGGCTGCGCGTTCTACAAGAACGGTCAGCTCCTTGCGACCGCGAGCGGTGCCGCTGTCCTCGGTCATCCTGCAGCCAGCGTGGCGTGGCTGGTCCGCGAACTCGCCTCCCGGGGGCGCGGGCTCTCTGCGGGTCAGGTGGTGCTGTCGGGATCTATGACCGAGGCGGTCGCGGTGGCACCCGGCGACACCGTGACCACCCGCATCGATCGGCTGGGCTCGGTCACGCTGGCCTGCGTGTAACTCCACCCACTACGAGACTGGACCTAGCGAAGGGACACCACCATGCCGTTCATTCAGGTAACGATCCTCGAGGGGCGTACCGTCGACCAGAAGCACGAGTTGATGCGTCGACTCACCGAGGTCGCCGCGGATGTGCTGGGCGGGGATCCGGCCCGGGTCCGCGTGGCCCTCTACGAGGTGAGCCCCGATGAGTGGGCGATCGGCGGCGAACCCGTGTCGAAACTGCGACCTCAGGGCTAGGTCTTCCATGCCGTGGCAACGGGCGATCCCCCTGGCCGAACTCCTCCCTCAGCGGCCCCACCGCGTGGAGTTGCTGGGCCGCGCGGTGATGCTGGTGGCTTTGCCCGACGGAGTCCATGCGCTCGGTGATGTGTGCCCCCACAACGGTGCCTCGCTTAGTGAGGGTGTCGTGAAGGGCGACTGCGTCACCTGCCCATCGCACCTGTGGCGCTTCAGTCTCATCGATGGGCTCAAACAGGGTGATCCCCGCACCCGAATCGCGGTCTATCCCACCCGTGTCGTCGACTCCTGCATCGAGGTCGATGTCACTCCCGCACCCGCACAGCGTTCCCTGCGCGAGGTGCTGCTCGCGCACGCCCGTGGTGAGGACCTCGATGCGGACGGAGGTGCGTCGTGACCGCGAGAGCTCAGGCACTCCTGCTCGATGTGGGTGTGGTGTTCTTCAAGTCGGCCTGGGAGATCGCCGACGACTACGAGCGCATCCGCGGGCTGCCCGCGGGGACGGTCGAGGGGCGCGGACCCTTCGAGCCGCAGGGTGATGAGCGCTGGCAGCGCTACCTTGCCGGGGAGTTGACCGAACGTGACTACTGGTTGACCTTCGCTGAGAACGCCCAGCGCAGGGGTGCTCCGCTGGATGGGCATCCGACTCTCATGCGGGCGATGTTCCAGACACCGGGCGTGGAGCCGATCCGTTCGATCGGGCTCGACCTGGCCTACCGCGTGCACATCGCGGGGCGCCGGCTGGGAATCCTCACCAATGAACTGATGGACTTCCAGGGTCGGGAATGGGTGGAGGCGCAGCCCTGGTTCGACTGGTTCGACGTGGTGATCGACTCCAGCGAACTCGGCATCCGTAAGCCCGATCCCCGCAGCTACACGACCGCCATCGACGCGATGGGACTGCCGGCCGACCAGATCGTGTTCATCGACGACAACCCGCTCTACGCGAAGGGTGGTGCCGACAGCGGAATGCATTCGCTCCTGCTCGACGTCCGCGACCCCGAGGCTGCCTACCGCGAGGCGGAGAGACTGCTCGGTCTGCCCGACTAGCCGGCCCTTTTCAGATCAGGGCTTGTCGATCTGGATGATGACGGCCTTCGGTTCGGTGAAGAACTCCCGACTGAAGGTGCCTCCCTCGCGGCCGACCCCGGAATCACCGACACCGCCGAAGGGTGCGCGCAGGTCGCGGATGAAGAAGCAATTGACCCACACCGTGCCCGCATTCAACTGCGAGGCGACCCGGTGCGCTCGTGACAGGTTCTCGGTGAAGACCATCGCGTTGAGGCCGTAGCGGGTGTCATTGGCTAGCGCAATCGCCTCAGCCTCGGTATCGAATCGGGTCGCCACGGTGATCGGGCCGAAGATCTCCTCCCTGACCACCCGGGCATCAGCCGGTGCGTCGGTGATGATGGTCGGCTGCACCCCCCAGCCCTCGCCCAGCCCACCGGTGAGAACCCGTCCACCGCCCAGGGCTTCGCTTCCCAGGTAGCCCGACACCTTGGTGTAGTGCTCCTCACTGGCCAGGGCCGGTGAGAACTCCGTCGCCGGATCCTTGGGGTCCCCGATGACCAGGGCCTCGGCTGCCGCCTTGTACCGGGTGAGGAACTCCTCGTAGATGCCGTTCTGCACGTACAGGCGGCTGCCGGCGAGGCACACCTGCCCGGCATTGCGGAAGATCGCCTGAACCGCCCAGTGCACGGCGTTGTCGAGGTCGGCATCATCGAAGATGATGTTGGCACCCTTACCGCCGAGTTCGAGGCTGACCGGGGTGAGATTGCCAGCTGCTACGCCGCTGATGATCTTGCCTGTCCCGGATTCACCGGTGAAGGTGATGCGATCCACATCGGGGTTCTCGGTGAGCGCGGACCCCGCGGACTGCGGACCGTAGCCGTGCACGACGTTGAGGACTCCCGGTGGGAATCCGGCCTCGATCGCCAGCCGGCCCAGGATCGTCGCAGAGACGGGGGTGTCCTCTGCAGGCTTCCACACCACGGTGTTACCCCAGGCGAGTGCGGGCATGACCTTCCAGGTGCCCAGCATGAGAGGGAAGTTCCACGGTGAGATCGCTGCGGCGACACCGACGGGCTCCCACCGGGTATAGGCATGGTGACCGGAGTCCATCGGGTAGGTATCCGAGGTGGACATCCGCGCATGATCGGCGAAGAAGCGAACATTCTGGATCGAGCGAGCAACATCGTGATGAGACTGCGTGATGGGCTTGGCCATATCGCGGGTGTCGGCCATCGCGAGTTCATCGGCATGCTCGGCCATGAGATCGGCGAGGCGATGCATCATGCGCCCCCGCTCTTCGAATCCCATCCGCGGCCACGGGCCGTCGTCGAAGGCCCGCCGCGCTGCTGCCACCGCACGGTCCGCATCGGCGACTCCACCGCAGGCGATCGTGGCCCACTGCTCGCGGGTGTACGGGTCGATGTCGGGCATCGTGGCACCGTCGATCGAGGGCACCTCCTGCCCGTCGATGATGTGTCCGTAGAAGGGCAGCGTGCCGGTGTCGGATGCCAGGTCGGATGCCAGGTCGGATGCCATGGGTGCAGTCTGTCGCGCCCGTCCCCCACAGTGGAATACCCAGGGTGGACTATCCCGCATGGCAGAACACAGGTTCCGCCCTGCGAGCCGCGGATCAGTCGAAGCGGGGCTCTTCGGTGCGCGAGCGCTTCAACTCATAGAAGCCCGGCGTCGAGGCGACGAGCACCGCGCCGTCCCACAGCCGACCGGCCGCCTCACCACGCGGTGCCGGAGTGACGACCGGGCCGAAGAACGCCACCGGACCGTGACCCTCCGGGCCGGGTAGTGCGATCACGGGGGTGCCGACGTCATCGCCGACCAACCCGATCGCCTCGGCGTGGCTGGCTCGCAGGATCCCGTCGAGGGCATCGGTGTCCGCCGCGTCGAGCAGCGCTTCATCCAGACCCAGTGCGCTCACCGCGCCGCGAACGGCCTCCACGTAGTCCTGTCCGCCGGGGTGGATGCGCGTGCCGATCTCGGTGTAGAGCGGGCCGACGATCTGCTCGCCCTGGCTCTCGCGTGCGGCCATGACCACGCGCACCGGCCCCCACGCTTTGCCCATCAACTCCGCGTACTCCGCCGGAACATCGCGCCCCTCGTTGAGCACCGCCAGACTCATCACGTGCCAGCGGATCTCGATCGGGCGCACCTGCTCGACCTCGAGGATCCAGCGCGAGGTGAGCCACGCCCAGGGGCAGATGGGATCGAACCAGAAGTCGACGGGGGTGGGTGAGGTCGTCACGGGGCAGACGCTACCGAGTCGGTCGGGACCCTGCCGTGCCAGGATGGGCCGGTGCCCGCTCACGAGAACATCACCCGCGCCGAGGCTGCCCAGCGCGCCACCGTCATCAGCGTCGACGGATACGACGTCGATCTCGATCTCACGACAGGTCCGGAGACCTTCGCGTCCACGACGACCGTCGCCTTCACCTGCAGCGAACCCGGTGCGAGAAGTTGGATCGACCTCATCGCACCGGAGGTCGTGTCGGTCAATCTCAATGGGACCGAACTCGATCCCGCCGAGGTGTTCGACGGTGCCCGTATCGAGCTACCTGATCTGCAACCGGCCAATGTGCTCATCGTGCGGGCGCGGTGTGCCTACATGCGCACCGGCGAGGGACTCCACCGCTTCGTCGATCCGGTCGACGAGGAGGTGTACCTCTACACGCAGTTCGAATCCGCCGATGCCCGCCGGATGTACGCCTGCTTCGAGCAACCCGATCTCAAAGCGCCCTTCACTTTGCACGTCACCGCCCCTGACCACTGGCAGGTCGTCAGCAACGCAGCAACCCCGCAGCCGACACCGCTATCGGAGGGAGTCGCACGCTGGGACTTCGCCGCTACCCCGCGCATGTCCACCTACATCACCGCTCTCGTTGCCGGGCCGTACCACGTCGAGCGCGACAGCTACACCGGCTCCTTCGGCACGTACCCGCTGGGTGTGTTCTGCCGCACCTCGCTGGCTCCCCATCTCGATTCCGCAGAGATCTTCGCCATCACCAAGGCCGGATTCGCGTTCTTCGAGGATCTGTTCGGCATCGGATACCCCTTCGGAAAATACGACCAGCTGTTCGTCCCGGAGTTCAATGCGGGTGCGATGGAGAACGCCGGGTGCGTGACCTTCCTGGAGGACTACGTCTTCCGTAGTCGGGTAACCGATGCGGCCTATGAGCAGCGGTCGAACACGATCCTGCACGAGATGGCCCATATGTGGTTCGGGGATCTGGTCACCATGACCTGGTGGGACGACCTGTGGCTCAACGAATCCTTCGCCGAATGGGCGGCACACCACGCGAATGTCAACGCAACGCGGTTCACCGATGCGTGGACGACCTTCTCCAATCTGCGCAAGGCCTGGGCGTATCGCCAGGATCAACTCCCATCGACCCATCCGATCGCCGCCGACATGGTCGACCTGGACTCGGTGCGGGTGAACTTCGACGGGATCACCTACGCGAAGGGCGCATCGGCGCTGCGTCAACTCGTGGCCTGGGTCGGTGAGCAGGAGTTCATCACCGGTCTCATCGCCTACTTCACCAAGCATGCCTGGGGCAACACCCGCCTGGAGGATCTGCTGACCGAATTGGAGGCAGCCTCGGGTCGGGACCTGTCGGACTGGACGAGGCAGTGGTTGCAGACCTCGGGGGTCAACCTGCTCACCGCAGACTTCACGCTCGAGGATGGCGTATTCACCTCGATGGCGATCATCCAGCAGCCACCGTCGAGCCCCGAGGGGGTTGAGCCCACCCTGCGCTCGCACCGCCTGGCTCTGGGTCTGTACGACCTCACCCCCGAGGGTCTGCGTCGACGCGATCGGATCGAGATCGACGTGGTCGGCGAGCGCACCGAAGTTCCGGAACTCATCGGATCCCGCCAGCCGGATCTGCTGCTGATCAACGACGATGATCTGACCTTCGCCAAGATCCGACTCGATGAGCGCTCCTGGCAGACCGCGATCGCCCACATCGGCGACCTCGACGACTCACTCGCCCGCGCATTGATCTGGGGCGCGGCCTGGGACATGACCCGAGACGGCGAGGCCTCCACCGGGGACTTCCTCGATCTCGTCATCGCCGGAGTGCCGAATGAAGGAGAGATCAGCGTCGTCCAGCAGACCCTGCGACAACTGCGCATGGCGATCGACCTGTATGCCACTCCTGAGCATCGCGACGGATACCAACTGCGTGTGGCCGATGCGCTACACGGGTGGCTGCTCGCCGCTGAGGCAGGGTCTGATCGGCAGTTGGCGTTCATGCGTTCCTTCGCAGCGAGCGCGACGACTCCTGAGCATCTCGATGTCCTGGAGGGCGTACTCGCCGGCGCGGTAGATCTCCCGGGTCTGGCGGTCGACGCCGACCTGCGGTGGAGTCTCGTGCAGCGCCTCGCCGCGACGGGTCGGATCGAACTCGATCGGATCGAGCAGGAGTTGGAGCGGGATGACACCGCTACCGGGCGACGCCAGGCCGCCCTCGCGCGCGCCGCACGACCCTCGCCGGAGGCGAAGGCGTTGGCCTGGGCGGATGCGATGGAACGCAGCGATCTGCCCAACGCGATGCTCGACGCCACGATCGCCGGCTTCGTGCAACCCGATCAGGTCGACCTTCTGATGCCATACCGCGATCGATTCTTCGCCGAGGTCGTCGCTGCGTGGGACCGCCAGACGATGGAGATGGGCCAGACGATCGCGATGGGCCTCTACCCGGTGCTCCTCGTCGACGAGGCGACGATCACGGCGACCGATGAGTTCCTCGCCCGCGACGATCTCAATCCGGCGCTTCGCCGCCTGGTGCTCGAAGGCCGCGATGGTGTACTGCGGGCGATGCGCGCCCGCGCCGCTGACTCAGACGTCGTCGACCCATGCG
>CBFHQG010000017.1:0-34771 GCA_965657825.1 Actinomycetes bacterium
CGAGGCCGTTGAAAGCAAAGACCTGCTCGACGAGGACCGCGCCGCCGAGAAGGAAGCCGAAGAGGATTCCCGCCAGGGTCACGACCGGAGGCAGGCTCGCGCGGATCGTGGAGCGGGCCACCTGACCGGAGGGCAGGCCCGAGGCCTGCTGGTAGAGGATGAACTCACTGCCCAGGACCCGACTCATGCTCTGGCGGGTCATCTTGATGATCGGACCGGAGATGATGAAAGCGAGGGTCATCACCGGCAGCCACAGGTGCCACGCCGCGTCCACGAACGCGACGAAATTACCCGTGATCAACGAGTCGACGAGTGACATGCCGGTGATCTCAGGGGGTTGCGGGATGGACGGCGCGTACTCGCCGAGAGGCGCCGGCGCCAACCCGAGGGTGAAGTAGAAGATGAAGATGAACAGCAGGCCCCACCAGAACTCCGGCTGGGCACCGGCGAAGAGTCCGTAGCCGAAGACAGCCTTGTCCAATTTGCCGCCGGGTCGCTTCGCGGTGGCGATCCCGACTGGAACCGAGACGAGCAGGGCGAGGGCGAAGGACAGCGTGATCAACTGCAAGGTGATGGGAAGGGCCGAGCGGATCTCCTCCAGGATCGGGCTACCCGTCACCCACGAGACTCCGAGGTCTCCTCGAAACAACCCGGATATGTAGGTCGTGAACTGCTGCCACACACTCGCGTCGAGCCCCAGCGACGCTTGAGCCTGGGCGTAGACGTCGGGTGAGGCATTGAAGCCGACGAGTCGTGCGACCGGGTCGGCCGGCAGGGCCCGGATGACGAAGAACACGACGACGGTGATGCCGATGGCCTGAACGAGGCCGATCGCGGCCCGCTTCAGTACATACCGACCCACGGTGCCCCTCGACCTCCTACTCGAATATCGGCTTCACGGACTCCGGCGTCATGCATATTCGCTCGCCCGGGTGAAGACGGTGGCTGGGATGCTCGAACCTGCTTCAGGTCCGAGCATCCCAGCCGACACGCGTCGAACTAGTTCGTCAGGCTGAGATCGCTGAAGTGCACCGAGTTGTCCGGGTGGAGCACGATTCCAGACAGTCCGGGTGCCGACAGCCACTGGTTGTCGAACTGGACCACGGGTGCCCAGGCGACATCCTGCTGCAACTTCTCCTGAACCTGAGCGAGGATCTCGTCACGCTTGGCTACGACGGGCTCGTTCTTAGCCTGAGCCCACAGTTCGTCGACCTCTGGGCTGACGTAGTTGACCATGTTGTTCAGGCCACCAGCCGCTGTCGAGACGAAGAACAGCAGAGTCGCGTAACCGGCATCGACACCGATCGGCTTCTCATTGTCGTTGACGAAGAGAGGTAGATCCTTCTTCACCAGTGCACGGTCACCGAACTGGGTCTGGGGAATCGGATCCAGTTCGATGTTGACGCCGATCGCACCGAGGTCGGCGGCCATCTGCGTCACGATCGGCCCCAGCACGGACTCCTGCTCGGACACGTAGGTCAGCTTGAGGCTTTCCGACTGACTCCACCCGGACTCAGCGAGCAACTGCTTGGCCCGCTCCGGGTCATAGGTGTACTGGGTCGCCACCTTGGCGTATCCGGGGTAGCTCATGGGGATCTGGCCTTCCCACTTCACGGCCCGACCGAAGTACCCGTCCTGGATGATCTTGTCGTAGTTCAGTGCATACGCGAACGCCTGGCGAACCTTCAGGTTGTCGAAGGGCGGTGTGTCGAAGTTCATCCCAACGAACAGGTTCAGGTTGCCGGTTGCCCGCCATGCCTTGATGGCGTCATTGCCCTCGACGCTGGCGAACTCCTTCGGAGTCAGGTTGTCGGTCAACTGGGCCGCTCCGGTCGAGACCGAGGCGAGACGGTTAGCTGACTGCGGAACCTTGCGCCACACGACCTCCTTGATGTCAGCTGCGCCACCGTAGTAGTTCGGGTTCGCCTCCAACACCATCTCGGCGTTCTTCTCCCACGACTTCATGCAGTAGGGAGAGAAGGAGGGAGCGTTGACGTTGTTGGCGTACTCGTGCGACCAGGGATCATCGGGAGTCGCGTTCTGCTCCATGATCTCCTTGTCGTAGATGTACAGGCCGAAGATCGTCAACACCGGCAGGAAGAGCTTGTTCGGCGCATCCTGCTTGATCACGACGGTGTACTCGTCGGGAGCGGTGATCCAGTCACCGAGCTCCTTGGCGGCATCGGCCACAGCGGGGTCCTCCGCGAACACGTCCGCGGTGAAGCCACCGATATTGGCGACGTTGGACAGGAACCATCCGATCGGTGCCGCACCGCTCACACTCTTCGCTCGAGCGAAGGTGTAGAGCACGTCGTCAGCATTGAACGTAGCGCCGTTGCAGCCCTGAACACCCTCACGAAGCTTGAAGGTCCAGGTCAGCGTCGCCTCATCGAATGTGACGCTCTCGGCGAGCTTGCCCTCGAAACGCTCGAGGTCATAGCCGTAGTCGAGCAATTCGACGCCCGACTCATTCGTCCCTGCGGACTTGTAGTAGATCAGGGGCTCCATCAGGTTCGCGATCCCCTGCTGGGTCGCCGGGATGGAGGCCGAGGGGCCGTCCGGATCCAGGCCGGCGGGCACATCGATGCCCAGGTACGTCAAGTTCGTGGCTGCGGTACCCCCGGTGCTCCCACCTGTGGAGTCGCCGCCTCCGCCTCCGCCCGAGCAACCCGCGATAGCGATCGCTACCGCTGCTGCTCCGGCAATCATGGCCTTGCGCTTCATGAAACCACCTCTGCTCCCATGTGCAATGTGTCGACCGCCAACGAAGACGACCAACCCGATGGCAGAATGTAAATGCCCGACGATTTGATCGCGCAAGGGAAACCCTGTCACGAAAAGGTAAAGATGTCCGACGATTCCCATAAAATGTCCGACAGAGAGTCCGACACGGGGCACGCCCCCTCGGTCTCACCGGACGTCCCCCTCGCCACGGCACTGGTCGATCGTGTCCTCGAACTGACCCGCATCGGCATCCCCGACACCGTCGGAGCGCGCGCCCGGACCCTGCTGGCCGACACCCTGGCCGTCGGCGTCGCCGGAGCCGTGACCGAGGAGTCCCGACTGGCCCGTGAGGTGGCCCTGGGGTGGGGCGGCCCCCCCGAGGCGTCGATCTGGGGAGGTGGCGGTCTCCTCGGCGCCGGCCATGCGGCCTTCGTCAACGCTCATCAGATCCACACACTGGAATGGGATCCGATCCACGAGCCGGCGGTCGTTCACGCGATGACGGTCGTCACACCGGTCACCCTCGCCTGGGCGATGCGCGAGTCCCGACGCGGGCGCACCGTGAGCGGCCGGGCGCTCCTCGACGGGATCATCGCCGGGGTCGATGTCGCCGGTGGCCTCGGCGCCGCCACCACAACCCCGCTGCAGTTCTTCCGGCCTGCCACCGCCGGGTGCCTCGGCGCCGTCGTTGCGGTCGGAGTCGCCGGAGGCTTCCCCGCCTCGCAGATTCTCGCGGCACTGGGCATCGCGTATGGCGCGGTCTCCGGCACGATGCAGCCGCATACCGAGGGGGCGCAGGTTCTGGCCTTGCAGGTAGGCTTCAATGCTCGCTCCGCACTGAACGCGTGGGATCTGGCCGAAGCCGGCTTCGACGGCCCCCGCTACATCCTGGAAGGCAAGTACGGCTACTTCAGGTTGATCGAAGCCGGGGGCGAGCCTGACCGCGTCGTCAGTGAACGAGGCACCATCTGGGAGATCGACCGCACGTCGATCAAGCCATTCCCCAGCGGCCGCGCCACCCACGGCGCACTCGACGGCCTGCTCCAACTGAAGCAGCGCCACGGCTTCACCCGTTCCGATATCAGCCGGATCGAAGTCTCAGTCCCCCCCATGGTGTTCAATCTGGTGGGCCGGCGCCCCACCGCGGACATGCCGATCGGTGCGGCACGACTATGCCTGGCCTACCTCGTGCCGTGCCTGCTCGACGACGGCACCATCGACGTGGACACCTATCGACCCGATCGGATCCGCGACCCCGAGATCCTCGAGTGGACTGAGCAGGTGACTGTGCGCGCCGACGACAACCCCGATCCCAATGCCTTCAACCCTCAACGCGTCGTCGTCCACCTGGGATCAGGAGAGGTCCACGACATCGAGGTCCCCTATTCGCTCGGTAGCCCCGAGTATCCCCTCACCCCTGAGCAGGCACGCGCGAAGTTCAACAGGGCCATGGCTATCGGAGGTCGCGAGGATTATGCCGACCGACTCTTCGAGTACGTCATGAACATCGACAGTGCCGCCGATGTGAGTGATCTGTGGGCGTTGCTATGAGCACCGACAACACCTATTCGAAGGCCTCGAACCCTGAGCGCCTCGCCCGCGAATACCCGTGGGGCGAGGCGTTCTTGACCACCTATGTCGGGATGTCCCGCACTCGGCTGGAGGACCTTCAGCAGGAACGCTTCACCCGGGTGCTCGACTGTGCATGGGCGACGCCCTTCTATCAACGCCTGTGGGGAGCTGCCGGCATCGAACCGGGCGACATCCGCGACCTCGCCGACCTCCAGCAACTGCCGATCGTGGATAAGTCGATGATCCTGGCCGACGTCGATGAGCACCCACCCTTCGGCTCCCTCGCCCAGCGCACCGATCGTCCCCGCGGGCCCGCGGTGCTGCAGACCACGAGCGGGACGACCGGGAATCCGCAGCCGGTCATCTGGGGTGCCTGGGGACGCGAGGTGCAAAATGCCCTCCTCGGCCGCATCTACGCGTGGTTGGGAATGGGTACGAACGACATCGCGCACAGCGTCTACGGGCACGGTCTGGTCAACGGAGGTCACTACGTCCGCGAGGCCGTCGTGAGGTACACCGACGCGATGCTGCTGACGGCCGGAACCGGAATCGAAACCCGCTCAGAGCGCCAGGTCGCCGTGATGCGCCAATTCGGTGTCACCGTGCTGCTCGGTTTCGCCGACTACTTGCGCAAACTCGCCGACACCGCTCGAGAGCAGGGATTGGAACCTGGTCGCGACATCCCCGTCCGGATGATCATCGGTCATCTTCTCGCCGGCGGGCGCGAACCCCTGGAAGCGGATTGGGGTGGCGCCAAGGCCTTCAACTGGTACGGGGTCGCCGACACCGGCGCACTTGCGACTGAAGGACCCGAACGTGACGGTCTGCATGTCTGGGAGGACGCGAATGTTCTGGAGGTTCTCGATGAGGATCACCACCCGGCAGGAGATGCAGCAGGCGACATGGTGGTGACCTGCCTGGGCAAGGACGATCTGGCTCCTCTCATCAGATTCAACACCCACGACGTCACCCGAATCATTCCCGGTGAGAACCCCACCGGACTTCCCTTCCGTCGGATCGAGGGTCTGCTCGGTCGCAGCGACAACATGGTCAAACTGAAGGGCATCAACGTCTACCCGTCCGCGCTCGGCGGCATGCTCGTCGACGTCCCTGGATTCACCGGTGAGTACGTGTGCTGTCGACAGTCCGCGGGCCATGGCGAGAAACTCCTCGTCATGGTCGAGTCCCATCGCCCCGGTGATGTCGACGGAGACGAGGTCAGGCGAATGCTGGCCGACCGGCTCGGCGTCGGCGTCGACATCGAGATAGTGGCTGCGGGAGGAACAGCGAGTCTGACCGGAGTGCAGGAGAGGCAGAAGCCCGTTCGCCTCGTGGACCAGCGTTCATGACCCCACCGATGCAGCCGCGACTCGCTCACCGGATCCGGGAGACCCTCGCCGGGATCGCTGAGGAGGGCCGCGCATTGGGTGCCGTGGAGGCTGTCATCCCCGGCATCGAGGAGGCGGTGGAGCAGTCCGAGCGTCGTGAGCACGAAGGTGCGCTCCTCGGACCGCTCGACGGAGTGCCTTTCGCGGTCAAGGCCAACATCGATGTGCGCGGTGTACCGACCACCTCCGGGCTGGCCGGGGTCGCCACCACACCTGCCTCCGACGATGCACATGCCGTCCACCTGCTCAGACAGGCCGGCGCCATCCCGGTGGCAACGGCCACCATGGCCCCACTCGCGATCGGCGCGGTCACCGAGCATCCCGTGATCGGCCCCTGCCGCAACCCGCATGATCGAGATCGCCAGGCGGGTGGCTCCAGTGGCGGATCAGGCGCCCTGGTCGGTGCTGGCCTCGTCCCCTTCGCTCTCGGCTCGGACACCATGGGCAGCGTGCGCATCCCAGCGGCCTACTGTCAGGTTCTCGCCTGGTTGCCCAGTCACGGGAGTGTGAGCCCGCGCGGATTGGTACCCCTTGCCGAGCCGATGGACTCCATCGGGGTCATCGCCGCTGATGCCTTGGTCCTCTCACAGGTGGCGCAGTGTCTGCGCGCTCCGGATCTGCACGAACCGTGGTGGCATGCCGTCACCCCACCAGAAAGTCCGACCCCTCTGCGCGTCGCCACCTGCGACCTGACGGCCCGGGCGGATGCCACCGGTCGTCACGCGATCGACGATCTCCAGAACGCCATGGTCGAGCAGGGTGCCCGCTTCTCCGGTCGGATCGACTTCGAATCCCAGGGCATCGATCCTGCTGCGATACGCCGCCGCGGGCTCCTTCTCGTCGAGACCGCGGCTGCGGACAGATTCGGTGAGGAGTACGACGCGGGTCTGATCCCCGAGCCTCTACTGCCGCTGATCGACTACGGTCGGGCGACTAGCGCCCCTCGCCTGTGGGGCGCCCTACGTGACGTGGTCGACCTGCGCCGCAAGATCCGTCTCGCCCTGTCGGAGACCGATGTGGTGATCCTGCCCACCACGCCGATGCCCGCGCCCCTGCTCGGTGAAGATCCCACCGGTGCTGCCGATCTGACCGCCTGGGTCAATATCGCCGGACTGCCCGCCGTCGTCATTCCGTGGGCTGGATCCAGCGTTCAGCTCGTCGGTCATCCCGGCAGCGACGACCTACTGCTGCACTGGGCACGCCGTCTCACTTCACCAGAGCAGGCGGCCTAGTGATCCTCTCCGCTGAACCGAGGTGGGCGCCGTTCCATGAAGGCCGCCACTCCCTCCCGGTAGTCAGCCGAGCGCAGAGCCTGCGCGACCAGAGCCTCGGTCTGCGGGGTCGATTCGCGCTGCCCCTGCATGATCATCGAGATGGCCTGCTTCATCAGGCGGGTGCTTCCGCCACTGACGGCGAGCAGGGGTTCGATGAATTCAGCGACCTCGGTCTCCAGGACTGCCTGATCGACGACACGATCCACCAGTCCTATCGCCAACGCCTCGTCGGCATTCATGGTCTCTCCGGTGAAGAGGATCCGCTTAGCGTGGCGTGGCCCAACGAGGTCGACGAGATCGACTGTGGCCGTGTGCAGATACACCATGCCCAGACGAGCCGGGGTGATCGCGAAGGTCGAGCGCGTCGTCGCGATCCGGAAATCACACGCGACCGCCAATCCCGCGCCACCACCGAAGCACGGACCGTCGATTACCGCGAGGGTAGGTACAGCCGCCTTTGCCACCGCCTCCACGCCTGCCGCGACCACCGTCTGGCTGTGCGCACTCCACTCCAGGTCCTGCGCATGTTCGCGATACTCAGCGATATCTGCACCGGCGGAGAAGATCCCATCCGTCGAGGAGCCCCAGATGATCAGACGCACCCGCGGGTCATCACTGAGCGTGCGCATGATCGGCGGGATACTCGCCCACATGGCCTGGGTAAGCGCATTGCGCCGATCCGGCCGATCGATGAGGGTCCGAGCGACAGCCCCCTCGCGGCGAACGTCGAATCCTGCCGCGTCGAGCGCATCGGTCATGCGAGAAGTCTAGTGATCCCCACGCACACGAGGAGCCAACGATGACGATCCACCCCACCCGCCCTTCACCGACCGCACTGGGCTTCAGCCTCGTGGTGAACGTCGAGGAGGGGGCGGAGATGTCGATCCTCGACGGTGATCGGCGCCCCGAACCAGTCGACGAGATGGGCCTTGCGCTCAAGGACGGGATGCGCAACTACGGCAATGAATCCAACTACCGATACGGGATCAAGGAGGGATTCCCACGGGTCGCTGAGATCCTCACCGATACCGGGATCCCCGCCACGTGGACTGCCGCCGCCGTTGCCTTGGAGCGCGCACCGCAGATCGCAGACTTCATTCGCTCGAGGCAGGACGAGGCAGCCAGCCACGGCCACCGGTGGATCCAGCAGTACCGCATGGATGAGGAGCAGGAACGGGAATTCATCCGATCCGCTCGCGACAGCATCGCCGCGAGTGTCGGTACTCCACCGGTGGGTCATCTCTCCCGCTACCTCCTGACTGAGCGCACCCGGGAGATCCTCGTGCAGGAGGGGTTCGAGTACCACATGGATGACTACTCCGGTGACGAGCCGTACTGGGATGTCACGCCCTCCGGACCGATCGTGATCATGCCCTACGCGATCGATACCAATGACATGAAGATGTGGCAGGGCGCCGGATACACGGCGCGAGACTGGCATGACTATCTGGTGGACACCTTCGACCAGATGTACGCCGAGAGGCGCGAGGGTTTCCGGTATATGTCACTCGGCCTCCACCTGCGCATCGTGGGACGCCCCGGACGCATCGGTGCGCTCCGGAGGTTCCTCGACTACGTGCGTGGCCACGACGACGTCTGGTTCGTCCACCGTCGTCAGATGGCCCGGGCATTCGCCGAATCGGTTCCCGCTCCTGCCTGATCTGCACTACCAGGGAAGTTCGGCTCCGTTCATCGCGATGCACTGCCCGCTCACGTACTCCGCATCATCCGAACACAGCCACGAAGTCGCCGCAGCCACATCAGCGGGCGTTCCAAAACGGCCCCACGGCACTGTCTCGAGGAATGCCTCGAGCGTCTCGTCGCGCGACTTGCCGAGTTTCGCTCCCATCCCCGCGACGATGTCCTCCCACAGTGGAGTCATGATGTGGCCCGGGGTGTAGCAATTCACCCGAATTCGATGCGGTGCCAGCTCCTGTGACAGAGATTGGCTCAGCATGATGATGGCTGCTTTGCTCGCACAGTACTGGGAGAAGTTAGGGACACCATGCCGCCCACCGCCTGAGGATGCGTTGACGATGGAACCTCCTGAGCCCTGCGCGATCATCACTTCCGCGGCGATCTTCGAACCCAGAGCAACACCCACCACGTTGATATCCATGATCCGCCGCCACTGCTCAGCCGTCGTATCGACGAGCGGAGCTACAGCGATGACCCCGGCGTTGTTCACCATCACATCAAGTGAACCGCTGCGTGCCACAGCCAGATCCACCGCCGCCTTGAGTTGATCCTCCTCGCGGACGTCGACCGATAGTGCCTGTGCTGAATCGCCCAGCTCCGCAGCAAGGGACTCGGCAGCTTCGATATCGATATCAGCGATGACGACGAAGGCTCCCTCGCCGACGAATCGTTCGACGATGCCGCGTCCGATCCCCTTCGCTCCCCCGGTGACCACGACTCCTTTGCCCGCGTGGATCATCACTGCCTCCTTCGACTCGCTGTCACCATGCCCGTGTCCTACCCGTCCCCACTGCCTTATCTGCCCTACCTGTCTTACCTGTCCTAGCTACCGTCCGATCGCCACAGAGCGTCCCGCTCACGCACCGGGGCCAGCAACGACGTATCGAAAGGTTCCAGCACATAGCCCGATGGCTGCGGTGGGCCGGGGTTGTATCCGGTCCGTTCACTGACACCCGCAAGCACTCGAGGATGCGTGTAATACGCGGTGTAGACCATGTTCACCACACCCGCCACCCGGTGCGGATCAACGGACTCTATTGCGCGCACTGCCGATTCACGACCCGCCGCATCGAGGGTCTCGAACTCCACCGGCAGAGCGTCGAGGACGGCGTCGAGATCGGCAAGGCTTCCCGTGGAGCGCGCATCCTCCACCACACCGACCCCCAGTCTGAGTCCACCGGCTCCTGGAATATCTCCGCGCGGTGGAATGATCGTGTCCAGTAGGGCCTCGAGTCGAGGATCACTCGCTGCAGGCTCAGACATCGGCCACCTCCATGAGCAGTTCCCGCCCGGCAAGCGCGTCGGCAGCGCGCAAAGCGATCGCCTGGATCGTCGACGTCGGGTTGAGGGCCCCTGCAGTAACGAACACCGAACCGTCGATGATGAGCAGATTCGGTGCATCATGGGCGCGACACATCGGGTCGACCACGCTCGTAGCCGGATCGCTTCCCATCCGAGCCGTTCCCAGCAGATGGAATCCGGCCGACTCAACGAGGGGGAGCGACAAGATCTCCTGCGCCCCCGCCTCCCTCAATACCTCGCTGTTGCGCTCGATCCCGTAGCGAATCGTGTCCTTGCAGCGCTCCTCCACTCGATAGTGGATCCGCGGTGCCGGGACTCCCCACCGGTCGGTCAGAGTGTCTGACAGCGTGACGCGGTTGTCTGGGTCGGGAAGGTCCTCGGTCGTCACCGTGATGCTCGCGGTATGCCCGAACTGCCGATCGAACTGCGCGTGGTGGTGCTGTCCCCATTCGACGCGGGGGAGATATCCGCCCAAGGCGGTACCGAGGGGACCGTCGCTGCGGATCGTCTGTGCCTGGAAGCCTCGCACGAATCCTCGTGCGGGATCCGTCTCGTAGAACTCCTGACTCACGATGCTCACCGCGAACGGTCCGGCGTACCCCTCCAGCGGTTCGTCGAAGACTCCGGTCACCATCCCTGTGGGATGGTGCATGAGGTTGCGGCCCACTTGATCGGAGGAGTTGGCTAAACCGGTCGGGCACCAATCAGCAGCACTGAGCAGGAGCAGACGGGCCGTGCCGATTCCGTTCCCCGCGAGGACGACCTGCTCGGCAGGCTGATGGAACTCCCGCCCTTGGGCATCGACGTAGTCGACACCGGTCACGCGACCTGGTTCGGAGGTCACCCGCACCACGCGGCACTCGGTACGCAGATCGACGCCGAGTGCCAGAGCCTCACCCCAGTAGGCGACGTCGGTGCTCGCCCGCGCCCCTCGCGGACATCCCAGGTCGCAGGGACCGCAGTTATTGCACGCCTGGCGATCACCGCGATCCTCGGTCGCGATAGCGGCGTCGACCGGCCACCAGTGCCACCCGAGTCTGTTGTAGGCAGCCGCGATCCGGCGGGCACCTTCACCCAGCGGGAGAGGTCGGTTGGGGCGATCCCCCCGAGGCGGGTTCGCCGGATCACCAGCCAGACCCGCGACGGTCATCATGGCGTCATTGATCTCGAAATACGCCGCGAGATCCCCGTAGCGGATGGGCCAATCGAACCCGACTCCGTCCTGGGATCGAACGACGAAGTCCGATGGCTTCAGTCGCGGGAAGTGCGCACCCCAGTGAATCGTCGAGCCACCGACTGCGTTGTACAGAAGGGGTCGGATATCACTCTGGGTGTCATCGATGGGGTAGTCCCAGGAGTTGCGACGCACATTCGGGTTCGGATGATGCGAGCGGGCCCGCGATCGTTCCCACTCCGGGGTGAGGGAGGGGATCGTCTCCGGCCGCACCCAGCCCCCCTGGTCGAGGCACACCACCTGGTGTCCCGACTCGGCCAGGCGCCACGAGAATGCCCCACCCGATGCCCCAGCACCCACGACGACGACCTCCACCGGGGGCAGTACCTCGCGCACGCGCAGACTCCCTTCCTCGCGCCGAGTGGCGACGCACCCGCAGTCTAGGTCGGACCTGACGAATACGTCTGATGATTTAGCTTATGCGGGGAAGCGGGGGTCAGCGGCGCAGAATCGCCATGGCCGCGGCTCGGCCCGGGATGCCGCTGACACCGCCACCGCGACGCGCACCCGCACCGCATACGAGGACGTTCGCGATGTCGGTCTCCACTCCCCAGGCACCGGCAACAGAGTCAGCCGCACCGGGGGTGCCGTCATCGTCGGCAGCCCACGGCCAGCGCAGATCCCGATGGAAGATATGCCCGGCTGGCAGACCCACGGAATCCTGCAACTCCCACGGCGTGCGGGCCTCGACACACGGATCGCCATTGGTGTCACGAGCCAGGCAATCGCGGATGGATTCGACGCAGAACGCATCGATCGCATCGAGGTACGCCTCGACCATGCGATCACGCACGGCGTCGTGATCCTCCCCGGTGAACAGACTCGCTGGAGTATGCAGACCGAACAGCGTCATCGTGTGCCAGCCACGCTTCTGTAGATCCTCACCGAGGATGGACGGGTCGGTGAGCGTATGGCAGTAGATCTCCGCCGGTAGGTGCGCGGGAACTCGCCCGGAAATGCCATGGGCGAAGGACTCCTCGAGCACCGAAAGGGACTCGTCGATGTGCAGGGTCCCCGCGAACGCGGTGGCCGGATCGACACCACTGCGCAGTCGCGGCAGTCGTGTCAGCAGCATGTTGACCTTCATCTGCGCACCCTGGTGATCCGTGTTCGGCTCACGGCCCAGGAGTTGATCGAGGGTGCTAGGTGCCGCATTGGACAGCACCCATTCGGACTCCGCGATCTGCTCGGTTCCGGCACCGTCGATCCAGCGGACCTGTGCACGCGCGCCATCCGCGGTCACCTCCACCACCCGGGCGGACGTGACGATCTGCGCACCGGCATCGACGGCAGCTCGGTACAGGGCACCGCTGACCGCACCCATCCCACCGACCGGCACCTTCCACTCCCCCGTGCCGTCACCGACGAGGTGGTAGAGCCAGCACCGGTTGGCCAGCAGCGAGGCATCGAATAGCGAGGCATAGGTACCGATCAGCCCGTCCGTCGCCACGACTCCGCGGACGTCGTCATCAGCGAACGACTCCATCAGGGTCTCCCCGAGTGGCATCTCCGCGATGGCATCCCAGGTCTCACTGCCCGCAGCCTGCGTCACGAGATCGCGGGCCAGTGCACGCGACGGCAGGGGTTCGAGCATGGTCGGGGCGAGAGCACGAGCCGCGGCCTCCATGCGCGAGTACAGGTCCACCCAGGCGCGGTAATCGGCGTCGCCACCGGTGACCTCAGCGAACGAGGCGGCCGTCGCTGCGCCCGGCTCGCGCTCGACGAGCAGACCGGTGTCGCGCCCTCCCCGCCGCACGGGGGTGTACGACGCGACACGTCGTGATCGAAGTTCGATGTCCAACCCGAGTTCGTCGATGATCGAGTGCGGCATCAGCGAGACGAGATAGGAGTAGCGCGACAGACGCGCATCGATCCCGGCGAAGGCTCGCGTCGAGATCGACGCCCCTCCCGCGACCTCATTGCGCTCCAGGACCAGGACCCGGCGACCCGCGCGTGCCAGATACGCCGCAGCGGTCAACCCGTTGTGGCCGGCCCCGACCACGATCACATCCCATCCCTGGGTCACGTCGGCACCACCTCCGACATTCTGCGCAGCGCCTCACGCAAGGTGTCATCGGACTTACCGAACGCCCAGCGCACCGAACCCGCACCGAGTTCAGGATCGTCGCAGAACACCTGGATCGGAATCGCCGCAACACCTGCGTGCTCGGGCAGCCATGCGCACAGCGCCGCACCATCGACAGGAACCCCGTCGATCTCAGCGAGAGGACCGAGGTCGCTGGTGGCGAAGTACGTGCCCTGCGACAGGGCCAGGTCGAAGCCGAGCGTGCGCAGACCGTCGGTGAGCAGATCGCGCTTGGCCTGCATCTGCGCACGAAGACCTTCGAAGTAGTCATCGGGCAACCGCAACCCCGCGGCGATCGCGTACTGGAAAGGCCCACCGGAGACATAGGACAGGTGCTGGCGGACAACGCGCACCGCAGCGATCAGATCACTCGGGCCCGAACCCCAACCGACCTTCCACCCGGTGAAGGAGAACGACTTGCCACCACTGCCGACACTGATCGTGCGCTCGAACATCCCGGGCAGCGTCGAAATCGGGATGTGCGGGTGCCCCTCAAACCACAGGTGCTCATACGCTTCATCGGACAACACGATGAGGTCGTGCGCGATCGCGATCTGTGCGATGGCCTCCAACTCCTCACGGGTGAACACCACCCCGGTCGGGTTATGCGGAGAGTTGAGCAGCAGCACCCGGGTCCGCTCCGTGATGGCTCCGGCCAGAGCGTCAACATCGGGCCGGTATGTGGGAGGACGCAGCGGCACACTGACCCGGGTTGCACCGGCGAGGGAGATGCCTGCCGCGTACAGGTCGAACCACGGTTCGAAGACGACGACCTCGTCCCCCGCTTCGCACAGCGCCATGAGTGCCGACTGCAGCACCTCGCTGGCTCCGGTGGCGATGACGACGTCGGTTTCGGGATCGAGGTCAAGGCCGTAGAAGCGCTGCTGATGCTCGGCGACGGCGAGCCTCAGGTCAGGTAGGCCGTGGGCCGGCGGGTACTGGTTGCCGCGCCCATCGGCGATCGCCTCGCGGGCGATCTCCCGCAGTTCCTGCGGGCCATCCTCGTCGGGGAAACCCTGACCAAGGTTGATCGCACCGGTGCGTCGCGCCAGGGCGGACATGTCACCGAAGACACTCGTCGCATGCGGGCGCATGCGATCCACCAGGGTGCGCGGGGCCACAGTCGGCGACCCTAGCCTGAGTTTCGACTCATAGGGCAGGATGGGTCCATGCCCCAGATCGAGTTCGTCACCCTCGCCCACCACGCCGAGGCCATCAACGGCCTGCTCTACCTGCAGGGAGCCGGCTGGACCGAGGTCGATCAGCCGCTGGACGCCGACGGCAACCTCGGAACAGTCCACCTCGGCATCGGGGTGAGCCTGCTCATTGGGTGGAACGAGACCAACCGGGCCTTCCCCCTCACGGTGAGCGTCGAGCATGAGGACGGCGAGCAACTGTTCGCAGTGGAAGGTGCCGTGGAAGCCGGGCGTCCGGCCGGTGCCACGCTGGGCGCCGACATGCGCAGCGTCCTCGCCGTGAGCGGTGAAGTCCAGTTCGCCCGCGCCGGGCGCTACGTCGTGAGTGCGACGGTCGGCGATGACATCGGCGGGAGCTCACGCGCGGTGCAGTTCCGGGTGAACTACCCAGCAGGATCAGCCCCCGCAGGAACAGGGCCCGCGGACTTCACGCTCCCGGAGTGATCCTCGGCGCGATCGAGTAAGCGCCACTGCCACGATCCCAGGTCAACGTTCCGTCGATCTCGCTGACCACGAGCAGGGTGTCGAACCGCACCGTGTCGTCCATCCCACCGCAGAACAGGCTCAGTGCCGAGACGACCGATCGCCGCTTCGGATAGTGCTCCTGGGTGCTGACCGACATGCGCATGGACGTACGCGAATGACACACCGCATAGAGATAAAGGCCCGTGGGGTGGCGAGCGATCGGCGTCCACGCCGTGGTGCCTTCGACTCGCTCCCAGCCCGGGGCGACCTGCCAGCGCTGCAACCACTGCATGGGCCATCGTGAAGTGGCGGTGTCGCGCACGCGCAAGCTGGCGTCGGCGAGGTCGACGTCAACGTGGCGCACCCGCTTCACTCCTCCATCACGAGTCACCAACTTGTAGCGGTCGATCGTGTCGACGGTCCCGCGCTTGACCCCGGTGGTGTCGCCACGCAACGAGTCGCCCATCGGGTGCAGCACCGAGTGAGCGCGCATCGAGGTCGCCGCCCGTCGACGATCGCCGCGAGCCTTGTCGAACAAGCCGGGATCGGAGAGCACCGGCACACCGTGGGCGAACCAGGTGATCGAGCCATGATCGTCATGCCCGTGAGACTTCGGCCTCGGCCCGAAGCGCAATGTGTAGTGGATCGCAGTGTCGTCCCAGGAGGTGCGATTCGCCGCCCAGCCACGCGACCGGCACCACAGCCTCGTATCCAGGGAGGCTGATTCCGTGTCGTCCAACGACTCCCGCAGATCGCGGATGCTCTGCGGATTGCCGTTGCCGATCGCCTCGAGGATGCCGTCGGGTCGCGCGAGGGTTAGCGTCGCAGCCCGGGCACGCGCGATCCGGTCAGCGACAGCCGATGCGGCATCACTGTCGGCGAGCCCGGCACGTCGCAGCGCGCGCTGCCACACCTGCACGTTGGTCAGGTGGTAGTCGGTGGACTGCTCCGCGGTCATCCCACACGAGCTGAAGACGCTACCGGAGTCGGCTCTCATCCGATCGAAGGCAGCTTCACGCCACTCTGCACGATCGAAGACCTTGGCCGATTCGATCATGGCGAGGTTCGACAAGGTCCCGAGGTTGTGGGCAGGACGCTGTGGTCGTCCGCGGTATCGGTCCGGGTCGAGATTCGCTGCGATGAGGCCCTCGACGACGGGAATCAATCGCGGATCGTCGGTGAGCGCATACAGGCAGTTCACGACGTGCTGGCGAAGCCTGACCGCACCGGTCGTCCATCCCGTCGACTGGATCTCGACCCGATCGACCAGACCCCCCGGGTCGACGAGAGCGACATCGCGGGCGAGCAGCATCTCGATCGCAGGGCCGCCGTCGACCGCCCAGGGAACGAGCCATTCCATGCCGTGGAATCTGTTGTTGAAGGTGTTGTCCACCGGGTCGTGGACGCGCCACGACGCGGAGTCGTCGGTGATCACGATCCGGCGCCCATCGAGGGTGAGCACACCCTGGTCGAGGGCGGAGGTATCCGCACCATGGCCCTGGATCGACGCGACCTCACCACTGCAGATGCGCGGGATCCTCTCGGCGGCCGATACCGGTCCACCCAGCAGCACGGGGGTCGCGGCGATGGTCACAGCGATGGTCGTGCCGATCGCCGCGATCATCCGCGCCAGCGTCCTGCTCAGGTGCACCCTTGGGACGCTACCTCGCGTAACGGGCGTTCCTCATCGGCGGGGTTCGACGCTCAATCGCTCACCGTCGGGGACGGTGGCGATATGGACGGTGTCGCCATCGTGGACCGCACCGGACAGGATCTCCTTGGCGAGCGGATCACCGATCGCGGTCTGCACCAGGCGTCGCAGTGGGCGAGCCCCGTAGGCCGGGTCGAAGCCCCTGTTGACCAACCAGGCCAGTGCCTCGTCGGAGATATCCAACGTGATCCGACGATCATCGAGCCGACGCTGCACCTGCTCGACCTGCAGTCGCGCGATCCGCTCGAGTTCGGCTCGATCGAGCGGCTCGAACATCACCATCGCATCGAGTCGGTTCAAGAACTCCGGGCGGAACTGCGTGCGCACGACCGCGAGCGCCTGCTCCTTGCGTTCCTCCCACGGCGTGGTGAGGTCGATGAGGTACTGCGATCCGAGGTTCGAGGTGAGAATCAAGATCGCGTTGCGGAAGTCGACCGTGCGTCCCTGGCCATCGGTGAGCCGGCCATCGTCGAGGACCTGCAGCAGAATGTCGAACACCTCCGGGTGCGCCTTCTCGACCTCGTCGAGCAGGATGACGCTGTAGGGGCGACGACGAACAGCCTCGGTGAGCTGACCACCCTCCTCGTAACCCACGTATCCGGGGGGCGCGCCGACCAGACGCGACACCGCATGCTTCTCGGAGTACTCGCTCATGTCGATACGCACCATGGCGCGCTCGTCATCGAAGAGGAACTCCGCCAGCGCCTTGGCCAGCTCGGTCTTGCCGACTCCGGTCGGGCCGAGGAAGAGGAACGAACCGGTCGGGCGGTTCGGGTCGGCGATACCGGCGCGGGAACGACGCACCGCATCGGACACCTCGCGGACCGCCGCGGCCTGACCCACCACGCGCTTGTCGAGGTAGGACTCCATCTGCAGGAGCTTCTCGCTCTCGCCCTGGAGCAGGCGACCGGCGGGGATCCCCGTCCATGCCGACACGACCTCGGCGATGTCGTCGGCGGTCACCTCCTCTTGCACCATCGCCGACTCGCGGGCGTTGGTCTCGGCGACGACCCGCTCGAGCTCCTCTTCGAATGTCGGAATCTCCCCGTAGAGGATGCGGGCAGCCTGCTCGAAGTCACCCTCGCGCTGGGCCTTCTCGGCGACGGCGCGCAGATCATCGATGAGGACCTTCAATTCGCCGATCCGGTCGAGGCCGGCCTTCTCGGTATCCCACTTCGCGCGCAGACCCGACAACTCCTCCTCCTTGTCGGCGATCTCGGCACGGATGCGTTCGAGTCGTTCACGGGAGGCATCGTCGGTCTCCTTGGCGACGGCGAGTTCCTCCATCCGCAGCCGATCCACCTGGCGCTGCAGGACGTCGATCTCGACCGGTGAGGAGTCGATCTCCATGCGCAGTCGCGCCGCCGATTCGTCCATCAGGTCGATGGCCTTATCGGGCAGGAACCGAGAGGTGATGTAGCGATCGGAGAGTGTCGCCGCGGCGACGAGCGCACTATCGGCGATGGCGACCTTGTGATGCGCCTCGTACTTCTCCTTGATCCCACGCAGGATCGCGATGGTGTCCTCGACAGAGGGCTGGTCGACGAAGACCTGCTGGAATCGACGTTCGAGGGCAGGGTCCTTCTCGATGTACTCGCGGTACTCATCGAGGGTCGTGGCACCGATCATGCGCAACTCACCACGGGCCAGCATGGGCTTGAGCATGTTGCCAGCGTCCATCGCAGAGTCACCGCCAGCACCTGCGCCCACGACCGTGTGCAGTTCATCGATGAAGGTGATGATCTGGCCGTCGGACTCCTTGATCTCGTCGAGCACAGCCTTCAACCGCTCCTCGAACTCACCGCGGTACTTCGCCCCCGCCACCATGGCCCCCAGGTCCAAAGCGATGAGCGTCTTGCCCTGCAGTGAGGTGGGCACGTCACCCTCGATGATGCGGCGAGCCAGCCCTTCGACGACGGCGGTCTTGCCGACACCGGGTTCACCGATCAGCACAGGGTTGTTCTTCGTGCGGCGCGACAGCACCTGCACGGTGCGCCGGATCTCCTCATCGCGGCCGATGACCGGATCGATCTTGCCCTCACGCGCACGGGCGGTGAGGTCAACGCCGTACTTCTCCAGGGCCTGGAAGGTGCCCTCGGGGTCCGGTGATGTCACGCGTGCTCCTCCTCTGATGCTCTGCAGTGCCTCCAGCAGCGCCGCGGGGGTCGCACCCGCTTGGCTCAGGATGTCTCGTGTCGGTCCTTCCTCGGCGAGCGCGATGAGGAGGTGCTCGGTGCTGACGTACTCATCGCCGCGCTCATCGGCAAGTTTCTTGGCGGCGTTGACCACCGCATAGGACGAACCCGACAGTTGGGGGGCTGAGACGGTCGCCCCGCTTGCGCTGGGCAGTGCCTCCACCGCGGCGCGGACCTGGGCGGTCAGTGCACGGACATCGACACCGGCGGCGTCGAGCAGCGCGGTTGCGATCCCCTCCCCCTGCTGGAGCAGGGAGTCCAGGATGTGCACCGGCTCGACCTGGGCATTGCCCTGGGCGGCCGCCATTCGCACCGATGCGCCGAGTGCCTCCTGCGCCCGGGTGGTGAACTGAATATCCATATCGTCGTCGTCTTTCCTAGGTTCGTGGTTCGTGATTCGTGATTCGTCGTCAGAGTCGAGCCGTCTGTCGTCACGCCCGTCTGCGTCGTCGCGGATTCCACAGCACGAGTGCCGTGGACTGCTTCTCCCGGAGCAGCTCATCGAGATGGGACCGGACCCGATCGAGTTCGGCTTCGAGGTCCAGCACCCGCTGGATACCGACCAGGCTGACGCCTTCGGCCGACAGGTCAGCGATCTCGCGGAGCCGTTCGACATCCTGTGCCGAGTACAACCGGTTGCGACCGTTCACCCGCTGCGGGCGCACCAGACCCAGCCGGTCGTACTGCCTCAGGGTCTGTGGATGCAGGCTGGTCAGCTGGGCGGCCACGGAGATCGTGTAAACCGGCGTGGTGTCATCGGATTCCATCACGCCTCCTTCGCTGCTGCGAGTAGTTCGGCGCGTGGATCGATCTCGTCGAGACTGTCGGCGTAGGCCTTCAGCGCGGTGCGCGCGTCATCGCTCAATGCCGTGGGGACGATCACGTCGACGGTGGCGAGCAGATCACCCTTCGTGCCGTCCTTGCGGGTGACACCTCGACCCCGCACCCGGAAGGTGCGGCCATTCGCCGTGCCCTCGGGGATCTTCAGCGTGACCGTCGATCCGCCGGGGACCGGCACTTTGATCTGCGCCCCGAGCGCCGCCTCGGTGAACGTCACCGGAACGGAGACGGTGAGGTTGTCGCCCTTGCGTCCGAACACCGGGTGGGAGGTCACGTGCACGGTGACGTAGAGGTCGCCATTGGGACCTGCGTTCTCACCGGGTGCGCCCTTGCCCTTCAGTCGGATGCGTGAACCGTCCTTGACACCCGCGGGGATGCGAGCCTGAACGGTCCGACTGCTCATCCCGCGACCGGAGCCGCGGCAACTCGGGCAGGGGTCGTCGACGATGAGCCCGCGCCCCTGGCACGACGGGCACGGCTCGGCGAACGCGAAGCCGCCGGCATTGCGTGACGTCTGCCCCGAACCCTCGCAGGTCGGGCACAGGCGGGGGACCGTGCCGGCCTTGGCACCGGTCCCATGGCACGACGCGCACGCTGCCTCGCTGGACAGCCGAAGCGGCACGGTGACCCCGGACAATGCTTCGTCGAAGCCGAGGGTGATCTCGCTGTCGAGATCCGCACCGCGACGCGGGCGCTGGGCACTGCGACCCCCGCGCTGGCGATTGAAGATGTTGCCGAGGATGTCGCCGAAACCGCCGTCATCACCGGTGAACACATCGGAGAAGTCGTATGTCGCGCCGCCACCGCCGAATCCACCGCCACCGAATCCACCCCCGCTGGATCCGAAGCCCCCGCCACCGGGGCGGAATCCACCGCCTCCGGCGAAGAGCGTGCGAGCCTCGTCGTACTCCTTGCGCTTGGCGTCATCGGACAGGACGTCATAGGCCTCCGAGACGCCCTTGAAGCGCTCCTCGGCTGCCTTGTCGCCGGGGTTCTTATCCGGGTGCAGTTCGCGGGCGAGTTTGCGGTAGGACTTCTTGATCTCCTCGGCGGACGCGGACTTAGACACGCCGAGAGTGGCGTAGAAGTCCTTGTCCAGCCAGTCCTTGTTCATGCGATGTGTGCCTGCCTCATCTGTCTGTCACTTCCGTTAAGGGGTACTGCCGTTAAGGGGTACTGCCGTTATGGGGTACTGCCGTTGAGGGGTACTGCCGTTCAGTCCGTGCCGGCGACGGCGACGCGTGCCGGGCGGATGACTCGCTCGCCGATCCGGTATCCCGGCTGGTAGACCGTGACCACCGTCGGTTCGGTTACGCCCTCGCGCGGCTCGGTGGTGAGAGCCTCGTGCACCATCGGGTCGAACGGCTCGTCGACCGCACCGAAGGACTCCAGCCCCAGGCGCGCGGTGACCTGCTGGAGGTTCTCCCCCACGGTCTTGAACGCACCGTCGAGTTCGCCGTGCTCGCGAGCTCTCTCGACATCGTCGAGGATCGGCAGCAGATCGGTGAGGACGCCGGCGATCACGATCTCGCGAGCGGCTTCACGGTCGCGCTCGACTCGCTTGCGGTAGTTGGCGTACTCGGCGTGCACCCGGCGAAGGTCGTCGGTGAGTTCGGCGACCTTCGCTTCCGTGGCGGTGAGATCCTCCTCCACGACCTCGGCTGCCCCCGCGCCCTCGACCGTGACCCCGGGTGCGGGAGCAGCATGCTCCCGCACCTCGAAGGTCTCCGGATCGATGCGGCGGCGGTCGTTGAAGCGGATGCCCTCGGTCTGTTCGGGGTTGTCCCGATCAGGGTTGTCCGTCATCGCCTCGCCCACCTCACTTCTGTGCGTCGGTGGCGTCGTCGTCGACGATCTCGGCGTCGACGACGTCGTCCTCGGCCATGTCGGCCTCAGCCTCGGCTGGACCATCGCCACCCGAGGCTGCCTGGGCGGTGGCGTACATCGCCGCACCCAGTGCCTGGCTGGCTTGGGCCACCTTGTCGGTGGCGGCCTTCATGCCGGGGATGTCATTGGCCTCGATGGCCTTCTTCAGTTCGTCGAGAGGACCATCGATGTTGGCCTTCGCGTCGGCTGGGATCTGCGCCTCGTTGTCGGTGAGGAACTTCTCGGTCTGGTACACCAGCGCCTCGGCGGTGTTCTTGACCTCGATCTCCTCACGCAGGCGCTTATCTTCCTCGGCGTGCTGCTCAGCCTCGCGCATCATGCGGTCGATGTCGTCCTTGCTCAGCGCGCTGCCACCGGTGATCGTCATCGACTGCTCCTTGCCCGTCGCCATGTCCTTGGCGGACACGTGCACGATGCCGTTGGCGTCGATATCGAAGGTCACCTCGACCTGCGGTACCCCGCGCGGCGCCGGCGGGAGGCCGGTCAGCTCGAAGGTGCCGAGTCGCTTGTTGTAGGCCGCCATTTCGCGCTCGCCCTGGTAGACCTGGATGAGCACGCTGGGCTGGTTGTCGTCAGCGGTGGTGAAGATCTCGCTGCGCTTGGTCGGGATCGTCGTGTTGCGCTCGATGAGCTTGGTCATCACGCCACCCTTGGTCTCGATTCCCAGGCTCAGCGGGGTGACATCGAGCAGCAGGACGTCCTTGACCTCGCCCTTGAGGACACCGGCCTGCAGTGCCGCACCGATAGCCACGACCTCATCGGGGTTGACGCCCTTGTTGGGGTCTTTGCCGGTGAGCTCCTTGACCAGTTCTGCCACGGCCGGCATGCGGGTCGAGCCGCCGACGAGGACAACCTGGTCGATGTCGGCGATCTTGATGCCGGCGTCCTTCACGACCGCCTCGAACGGAGCTTTGGTGCGATCCAGAAGGTCGCGGGTCATCTGCTCGAACTGCGCGCGGCTGAGGGTCTCGTCAAGGTGGAGAGGCCCATCGGCGCTGGCGGTGATGTAGGGCAGGTTGATCGAGGTCTGCATGGAGCTGGACAGTTCGATCTTGGCCTTCTCGGCTGCTTCGCGCAGCCGCTGCATGGCCATCTTGTCCTTGCTCAAATCGACCCCGTGGGCGTTCTTGAACTGGGTGACCAGCCACTCCACAATCTTGTCGTCCCAGTCGTCGCCACCGAGGTTGTTGTCACCGCTGGTGGCCTTGACTTCGACGACACCATCGCCGATCTCCAGCAGCGACACGTCGAAGGTGCCGCCACCGAGGTCGAAGACCAGGATGGTCTGCTCGGTGTCGCCCTTGTCCAATCCATAGGCGAGTGCTGCGGAGGTGGGTTCGTTGATGATGCGCAGGACGTTCAGGCCCGCGATCTCACCGGCTTCCTTGGTCGCTTGACGCTGGGCGTCGGAGAAGTAGGCGGGCACGGTGATGACGGCGTCGGTCACGGTGTCACCGAGGTACGCCTCGGCGTCCCGCTTCAACTTCATCAGGGTGCGGGCGCTGATCTCCTGCGCGGTGTAGGCCTTGCCGTCGATGTCGACGGTCCAGGTGGTGCCCATGTGACGCTTCACCGATCGGATCGTCCGATCGACGTTGGTGACGGCCTGGCGCTTGGCGACCTCGCCGACGAGCACCTCGCCGTTCTTGGCGAAGGCGACGACCGACGGGGTAGTGCGGGCGCCCTCCGCATTGGTGATGACGACGGGATCGCCGCCCTCTAGGACGGACACGACGGAGTTGGTCGTGCCCAGGTCGATGCCGACTGCTCGGGCCATCAGATGTGCCTTCTTTCTGTTCCTGTGCGTACGGGATGATGTCTGTCATGCGTCGAGTTGACGCGAATAGTATGAGTATGTCAGTTGAGATCCTATGAGTCAAACCGACTCATAGTGGATTCCGGGGCGCCCTTCTGTGATGTCCGCCATACGGGGCCCTCATGAACGGGCGTTCACCCCCACCGCCACTACCCTTGCCCCATGGAACTCATGGACTGGCTGCGCATCGCCCTGGGGACGGCCATCATCGTGGGGGGGCTGGCCTTCGCCGCCCGCCGAGGACTGTTCCTCAACGCCATGATCCGGTCAGGCCAACCTGCGGTCGGGCGCACCGGCCAACTCGGGCGCCGGGCCGAGGCCGAGGCCACCGAGGTGCTCGGGCAGAAGAAGCTCCTGCAGTGGGTGGTGCCCGGTACCGCCCACGTCTTCGCCTTCTGGGGATTCCTCGTGTTGGGGATCACCGTGCTCGAAGCCTTCGTCGAGGTCTACCTGCCCGGCTTCTGGTTCCCCGTGATCGGCACGTGGCCGCCGGTGCTGTTCCTCATCGACCTGTTCGTGGTGCTCGTGTTCGTCGGCATCGTGATCTTCGCGATCATCCGGCTGGGGAGCAATCCGAAGAAGGAGGGGCGCTCCTCGCGCTTCTTCGGATCGCATCTCGGGCCCGCCTGGGTCGTGCTGCTGATGATCGTCAACGTTCTGTGGACCCTCGAGCTGTACCGCGGTGCGAAGGTCGCCCTGCACGAGGCCAAGGGTGGCGAGCCGTATTCCGGCGCGTTCCTCACCGACACCATCGCCTCGTGGATGTCGGGCCTGTCGGTCACCGCGCTGGAGTGGATCGAGACGATCGGCATCATCCTTCACATCGGAGTGATCCTGGGCTTCCTGCTCATCGTCTTGCATAGCAAGCACCTGCACATCTTCATGGCGCCCATCAATGTCGCCTTCTCTCGACGCCCCAATGCGCTGGGTCCGCTCTTGCCGATGTACTCCGGCGGCAAGCCGATCGACTTCGAGGATCCGCCGGACGATGCCACGTTCGGTGTCGGTCGCATCGAGGACTTCACCTGGAAGGACACCCTCGACTTCGCCACCTGCACCGAATGCGGCCGCTGCCAATCGCAGTGTCCGGCATGGAACACCGGAAAGCCGCTGAGCCCGAAGCTGATGATCATGGATCTGCGCGAGGCGGCCTTCGCCAAGGCGCCGTATGTTATGGCCGCACAGAAGGCGAATGACGGAGCAAACCCGCCGCTCGGCGAAGTCGACGAGACTGTGCTTGCGTCGATGTCGGCAGGCGTGCAGGCAGAGGTAGAGCGCCCGCTCGTCGGATCGCGCGAGGGCCTGCCGCACCAGGAGACCGACGGGTATGACGCCGCTGGCCACCGCTCCCACGACGGACCGGTCATCGATGCCGATGCGCTGTGGTCGTGTACGACCTGCGGTGCATGCGTGTACCAGTGCCCGGTCGACATCGAGCACATCGACCATTTCGTCGATATGCGCCGCTACCAGGTACTCATCGAGTCGGAGTTCCCGACTGAACTAGGTGGTCTGTTCAAGAACATCGAGAACAAGGGAAATCCCTGGGGCATGAACGCCTCGAGCCGCAACGACTGGATCACCGAGGTCGATTTCGATGTGCGCGTATTCGGGATGGATGGGGAAGACACCATCCCTGATGACGTCGAGTACCTGTTCTGGGTCGGTTGCGCAGGAGCTTTCGAAGACCGCGCGAAGCGCACGACCAAGGCCGTTGCCGAGTTGCTCACCCTGGCCGGTGTCAACTTCATGGTGCTCGGTGAGGGTGAGACCTGCACCGGCGATCCCGCCCGCCGCGCGGGCAATGAGTTCCTCTTCCAGATGCAGGGCATGCAGAACGTCGAGGTGCTCAACGAGATCGGTGCGAAGAAGATCGTGGTGACCTGCCCGCACTGCATGAACACCATCGGCCGCGAATATCCGCAGATCGGTGGCGACTACGAGGTCGTGCACCACTCGCAACTGCTGGCCACCCTGGTGCGCGAGGGTCGACTCACCCCGGTGACCGAGCCTGATGCGGGACTCGGCGAGAAGGTCACCTACCACGATCCGTGCTACCTCGGCCGCCACAACAACGTCTACGTACCCCCGCGCGAACTCGTCGCGAGTGTGCCCGGCATCGACCTCGTCGAAATGCCGCGCCACGGCACGCAGTCGTTCTGCTGCGGTGCCGGTGGGGCGCGCATGTGGATGGAGGAGAAACTCGGCACCCGCGTCAACGTCAACCGTGCCGACGAAGCGATTGCGACGGGTGCGAGCAAGGTCGCGGTGGCATGCCCGTTCTGCAACGTGATGCTCAACGATGGCGTGACAATGCGCCAACAGGAGGGTGGCGCCGAGGGCGTCGAGGTGGTCGACGTGGCGACAGTCCTCCTCGACAGCGTCAAGGCCAAGACGCCGGCCTAGAGCGCCGATAGCCGGTGACACTCCGGCACCGTTACTCTCTCTCCGTGAGAGGGAGCCTGAAGGTCGGCGTGATCATCGTCGTTCTCTCAGTGATCCTGGGCCTGCCCATCGTGGTTCTCTCCCCACTGGGCGCCCCGACAGCCGGCAGTCTGATCGGCCTCGGTGGTCTCGCGATCGCATTCGTCGCGCGGGCTACGAATCCACGGGTCTCGATCTACGCGGCACTCGGCCTTGGTCTTGGATCACTGCTCGTCGTCAATGCCGCCGCACATCCAGCGCTTGGAGTGCTGGGCATGATGGCCATCGCAGCCGGTCAGGGAATCACGGCACGATGGACATGGAACCACTTCTTCATCCTGATCCCGATCACCCTGTCCTTCATAGCCAGCGAATCCGTACTCTCGCCGCCGGCGGTGTCCGCCATCGTGTTCGCCGCGATCACGACCGGGTACGCCCTGGTCGTGGCACTGGCTGTCTCATGGGTGAGTCGACACAGCACAGACGAAGAAGACGAGACCCCGACCCCCCTGTCCTGGTCGCGCACCGCGGCCTACGCCGGACTGCTGGTCGTGGCAACCGCGGTGACCAGCACCATCGCACTGACCAACGAGTGGGGGCACACGGGGGGCTGGTTGATCATGACCCCGTTCATCGTCATCCAGCCCTATGTCCAAGACGGCTGGCGCAAAGCTTTCAACCGGGCATTCGGCACCATCGCCGGAATGGTCGTCGCCTACGCGCTGGCCACCCTCGTCGGACAGGGCGCCGCCCTGGCCGCCGTGGGATACGCCTTCGGTGTCCTGGCGATCATCGCCGCTGTGAAACAGTGGCACTACGCCATCTATACGACCTTGCTGACCCCCGCAGTCGTCATCTTGGAAAGCGCCGGACGACCCATCGAGGAGACAGGCGATCACCGCATCGTCGCGACATTGATCGGCGTTGGCGTTTCGCTCGTAGCCATGGCCGTCGCGATCCCGATCTACCGCCGGGGCGCCGCACGCGCGGAACTCGATCACTACTGACACCCGATCGCAACCGACACGGGTGGGTCGACTATCCCGCCGGAGCCGACTTCTGTGATTCGTATTTTCCGTACTGAAGGTGCATGAGCCAGGCCAGCATCCGATCCTTCACACCCGGCTTGGCGTCGAAGTGCAAACAGATCGGCTCGGGCTAGTTCCCTCGAACATCAATTCCTGCGAGGGTCAGTTCTCGCGAAGATCAGTGCGATGGAAGTTCGCGAACGAACGACTCGGGGTCGGCCCGCGCTGTCCCTGGTAGCGCGAGCCGTACAGCGCCGAGCCGTAAGGATGCTCCGCCGGTGAGGACAGCCGGAACAGGCACAGCTGGCCGATCTTCATCCCCGGCCACAACTTGATCGGCAACGTCGCCACATTGCTCAACTCGAGGGTCACGTGCCCGGAGAAGCCGGGATCGATGAATCCGGCGGTGGAGTGGGTCAACAGTCCCAGACGACCGAGGGATGACTTGCCCTCCAATCGCCCGGCGATGTCATCGGGCAGCGAGACGACCTCGAAGGTGGAGGCCAGCACGAACTCCCCCGGATGCAGGATGAACGGCTCCTCGACCGTCTCGACCAGGGTCGTGAGGTCCGGCTGCTCCTCTGCGGGGTCGATATGCGGATAGCGGTGGTTCTCGAACACTCGAAAGTAGCGATCAAGCCGCACATCGACACTCGACGGCTGCACCATCGCCTCGTCGTAGGGGTCCAGGCCTACCCGCCCCGCGGCTATTTCGGCTTTCAGATCACGGTCGCTCAACAGCACGGACAGGAGGCTATCGCCTCGCCGTGGCCCTAGGGTCATTCCCGTGCGGATCATCGACCCGAATCGCTCGGCACTGCGCCGAGGCATCCGCATCGCCCTGGCAGTCCCCACCATCGCGTTCCTGGTCTCCCGGGTGGCCAACGATCCCGAGGGGGTCGTCTACGGATCGTTGCTCGCCACCGCGATCCTCGGGCTGTCGGACTTCTCCGGGCCCTGGAATGTGCGGGTGTTCGGTCCGATAGCGACGGCCGGATTCGCCGCACTCGCCGTCGTGGTCGGCATCCTGGCTAGTGCGAACCTCGTCTCGGTCGTCGTGGTCACGTTGATCATCGGTTCCAGCCTGGCTTTCCTGCCCACCCTTCGCGGATTGCCAGCCGCCGGGGCGCCCGCCGTGCTGCTGATGTACGCCATCGCCATCACCACCGACGTGCAACTGGCCGAGATGCCCGACGTCCTTATCGGTCTGGGCATCGGCACCGCCGTGACCAGTCTGGTGCTGCTGATCGTCTTCCCGCGTGACCCCCGCGAAGCCTTCCGCCATGACCTGGCCGAAGCGATCCGCGCCCAAGCCGACTACGTCGCAGCACGCTGGCTACTCGACGGTGATATCCACGCCACCGCGGATCGCTACCACGCAGCCGTGGACAAGGTGACCCGTGACTGGGTCGGCAATCCCTACCGACCATCGGGGACCGCTGAGAGCGATCACGCCCTGGTACTTCTCGCCGCCCGAATGAAGGTCGTCTACGACACCCTGCCCGGGATCACCGCACCCGAGCCAGGGGACGAACCGTCTGGCACCGCCCGCGCCGCCGTTGCCGTCGCGCGGTCGAACGCCGATGCGCTGCAGGGCCTGACGTCGACGGTGCCGGTTTCCTTCGCCCAGACCGAGCGGCGCAAAGGCCGGGAGCGCGCTATCGCGCGGATCCAATCCCAGCCCGATCCGCTGACCGCTGTGGAAGTGACCCGTCGGGAGCACGGCGCCCAGATCCTCCTCGCCTTCGCCACCGATGCTGCCATTCTCATCGCCGAGGCCAATGGCCGTCCCGAGGGTCGCATCGGTGCCCGCGTCACCGCCGCTGGTCACTGGTGGACCGACATCATCGTCAACGTCTCCCTGCGATCGCCGTGGGCGCGCCACGCGATTCGTACCGGCATTGCCCTCGCGATCGCCGCGGCGTTGGTCAATACGGTCAACATCACGCACGGATACTGGGTCCTGCTCGGCGTCATCTCGGTGCTGCGCATCGATGCGGCGGCGACCGGCGCGCAGGCCATTCGCGCTATCGGAGGCACCGTGCTCGGCGTGGGGATCGGGCTGGCCATCGTCATCACCGCCGCCGGGTATCCAACGTTCCTGTGGGCCCTCACCCCCGTGGCCGCATTCTTCGTCGGATGGGCACCGCGGGCGTGGGGTTTCGCGTCGGGGCAGGTGGCGTTCTCGGCGTTCGTGATCATCCTGCTGGCAGCAGTCAGTTGGCCCCCGCAGTACGCCACCGCCATCGACCGCGTCTTCGACATCGGAGTCGGTGTCGCCACCGCGGCCGTGGTCAGTCTGCTGATGTGGCCTACCCGCATGGTGGCCACGCTCCGTCAGGATCTCGCCGCTGCGATCACCGCAGGTGTCGACTACCTGCGTCTCGCAGTTGCTCGTGTTCTCGGTGAGGCGACGTCAGGCGAACTCCGTCGCTCCTGGGCGGCAGATCGCGCCGTGGTCCGCCGAGCTGCAGAGACATTCGACCTCACCGTGGTGCAGCGGCGCGACGTCGATGCGGTCAAGGGCACGTGGCCACGGATCGCCGGATCGATGCACGTGCTGATGTACACCGGGGTCTACATCGCGACCCTCCCCGATCTCACGGCACCGCTGATCCCCATCCACGCGGCGGTCGTGCGCAGGGAGGTTGACCGTACGGGTGCGGCATGGCTGGGGGTGGCCGAGTGGATCCGTGAGCAATCGCCCCCACCGTCCGTCCCTGAGGATGTCGATCCCTATCGCACGCTGGCCGAAGTCAGTGACCCCCTCGATCTCACCGATGCCCGGATCGCAGCCTCCCTGGCTACCTCCGTGTGGGCTGTCGACTGGCTAGAACTGCTCGATTCCCTCGCCGAACGCGTCATCGTGAGAGGATGAAGCCCATGCGCAATCCCCACCACCCCACCCGCGAGAAGCTCATCGACACTGCAGTAAGGATGCTCGATGACCGCGACGTCGACCAGCTCAACGTCAACGAGGTGCTGGAGACATCGGGAATCTCCAAGGGTTCCATGTACCACCACTTCGAGGATTTCGACGACCTCATCAACACCGCGCTGGTACGCCGATTCTCCCGCGGCGTCGACGAGGATCTCGTGCAATTGACCGAGATCCTCACCACGACTCGGACGGCCAATCAGTTCTTCGCCGCGATCGACCACCTCAACGAGCAGGTCCAGACTCCCAAGCGCGCCGATGCCCGAGCCGAGCGCGCGATGATGCTGGCCCGAGCGCATCAGCATGACGATCTGCGCATCGCACTCGGTGTCGAGCAGCAGCGGTTGACGACGGCCTTCGCCGACCTGTTCTGCGAAGCTCAGAACAAGGGATGGTTCGCCACTGACATCGATCCGGTGGCCTTCGCGACGTTCATCCAGGCGTTCACGCTCGGCCAGATCATCAACGACGTCACCGCGGAGTCGATGCAGTACGGCGCCTGGCAGACCCTCATCCACCGCGTCCTCACCTCCCTGCGCACCTAACCCAAATCCGCAACAATCAGCTCGTTGTCGCCCCTAGGGCGTTGCGGATTTCGGCTACCTGCACAGGTTGGGACAGTCATCCGCCGGGCACGGAACCCGCATCTGATCGGACCCATGTGACGATGGAGTTGTGTCGTTCGTATTCCCCCGAGTCGATGGCCGCTCCCTGGACGGTGTCGATATCCCTCTCCCCATGGGCCTTCCGGCTGAGCGCACACTGTGTCTGGTCGCCTTCAAGCAGTGGCATCAGGCGTGCGTCGACCGGTGGATCACGCGAGCAGAAGCCGCCGGGATCCCCGGCTCGCCTTTAGATCTGCAGCCCGGCGATGAGACCTGCATCGTCGAGATACCCGTGATCGGAACCCAGTGGAAGTTGGGCCGTCGGTTCATCGATGGCGGGATGGCGAACAGTATTCGCGTGCCCAGGGTGCTCGCTCGCACGATCACCGTCTACACCGATGTCGGGGTGTTCCAACGTGCGCTCGGCATCAGCGGATCGTCCGATGTTCACGCCCTTGTGGTGACTCCCGAAGGCGAGGTCCTTGCGCGCACCTCCGCTGACCCGACGGAGGCGACCCTTCAGGTCATCCTCGATGCACTGAACAATTCGCCGAATATCTGAGATCGACACCCTCGTCAAGGGCTTCGGAATCGCCCAGGCGGCCCGTACCGCCTAGTCGCTCGATCTCACTGGACGGGCGCACTCCTCGATTGGTCCCTAGGGTGACGGGAAATGCTCAGCACTGACGGGAGGCCTCAAGGTGTCGTTCATCGTGCGCAACTTTCAAGACAGCGACCTCGAGCCGGTTGTTCACCTGTGGGAAGTCACGCCCAGCATGGCCTCAGTGTTCTCGATCGCGGAGTGCATCGCCGCCCTGCGGGCAGGTGGAGCCGCCGTTGTGGCTGTGCATCAGAACATCGTGGTCGGTGCAGCACTAGCGAGCACATCTGAGTCACGTGCCTGGATCATGCGCATCGCCGTCGATCCCGCACACCGAGGTGAAGGCATGCCCTCCGCACTACTGAATCACCTTGAGACACAGTTGGTAAATGAAGGAGTGGCGACAATCTCCTACCTGCTGGCGCAAGAGGAGCAGATGTCTGAGGGACTGACCCGTGCCGGATATGTTCGCCACGAACCCGCCGCCTACTGGGAGAAACGCGAAGCACTCACCCCAGGCGAAGCGACGACTTTGAGCTCTTTGGGCGGTCGAGTCCTGCCGCGTGATCTGTGGCAACGCCTCGCGGGTATGCATGAAGAAAAGGACATCATCGATAAGCGAGTTGTGATGCCCCTGAGTAATCCCGAGCGAGCAACGGCCCACGGGGTGACTCCACCGCACGCGATCGTCTTGTTCGGACCACCCGGTACCGGTAAGACGACATTCGCTCGAGCTATCGCTTCACGACTGTCCTGGCCCTTCGTCGAGATTTTCCCGTCCAGACTCACCACTGAACCAGCCGGGCTGGCACAGGCCCTACACGACACCTTCGACATGATCGATGAGCTCGAGAGGGTCCTCGTCTTCATTGATGAGGTCGAGGAGATCGCGTCCACTCGAGAGGGCGTGGGCAAGAGCCCTGCTCACGGTGTCACCAATGAGCTACTCAAGATCATCCCCGCATTTCGCCAGCGCGATACCCGCCTTCTTGTGTGTGCCACGAACTCTGTTCGCTCACTCGATCAGGCGTTCATGCGCCCGGGTCGTTTCGATTACGTGATTCCCATCGGCCCTCCAGATGCCATCGCGAGAGCTGCCATCTGGGAGTCATTCGTTTCGCAGTCATCACGAACCGACATCGATATCGCGGCACTCGTTGCCGCATCACAGCACTTCACTCCTGCAGATGTTGAGTTCGCCGCACGATCAGCGGCCCAGGTCTCTTTCGAGCGTGAGATGAGTGGGGGCGAACTCATCGGACCCGTAGGAGCTTCAACGGAGGACTACCTCCGTGCTATCGCCTCGACACGACGCACAGTCTCCGACCTCGACATCAACCTGTTCGAAGAAGACATCGGATTGTTCGGGCGCTTGTAGGCACCCGAACAATCCGACGTCACTCATGTCCGCGAACTGGACGGATTACTCGTCACGCAATCCGTTCTCAGATGTGAGTTCCTCTCGTGACGATCAGCGCGTGCCGACGACCATGACTGTGCAGGCTGCCTTCACGCCATCCAGTCGTGCAGAGCAGGTCGTGGGACGAGGCATTCCGTCCGTGCTCCTGTCATTGAATCCAAATGACGCTGAACGTCCCGCTGCGATAGTGCCGTTCCATTGCGCGTTCTTGACCTTCAGGGCACCCTTTCGGACGCCTCCCACACCGTTCCACGGGGTCGAGATGGTGCTGGCCCATGGCATCCGCACCTGCCAGGACTTCGTGGAACTCGATGGCTTCACTTCCACATCGACGGTGCGTCCGGTTCCCCACTCGTTGACATTCGTCACGATGACGGTGAGCCCGCTGCCCGGTGTCGGAGCCGGTGTAGGTACTGGGATCGGCGTTGGTGAAGGTGCCGGGACCGGTGCAGGCGTGGGTTCAGGCGCGGGTAGCGGCCCTGTAACGTTTCCTGCCATCACAGCAGTGAGCAATGCCATCTTGTCGGCATGCACAGTTCGCCAGTCATCCGTCAGAACACCACCTGTGTCCCCTGAGTTCGGATTCCAGGACCAGAACGTCCAACTCATCCCCTTATTAGCGAGATAGTCGGTGAACTGTCGAATCCACCGGCCTTCGACCGTAGTCGAGGAGACGCTCTTGGCGCCGAACTCTCCGACGAAGATGGGTGCGATGCCTTCGGTGTGGATGTAGCCGAAGCCCTTCTCCCATCGATCGGCGAGAATCGCGGTCATGTTCGGGTCGCTGAACCACGGCTGGTTGAACACACCGGGGCCGTACTCGTGCGGGGAGTACACCAGTCGGTTGGGGATGTCCAGGCGCACCGGATTGTTGCGCACCCCTTCCAAGTTGCCGCCCCACCAGTGCCTGTCCAGTAACTGTCCACCAGCAACAGGCCCTTCGATTCCTTCGACGATGATGAGTGCGTTCGGATTTTCGGCCAGAACGATGTTCCCCGCACGCTCAGCTGCACGGCGCCAGTCGGTAGCACCACCAGTTCCCCATGTCGCGGGTCCATGAGGCTCGTTCTTCAGGTCGTAGCCGACGACGTGGGCAGCATCTCGGTAGCGCTGAGCGAGCATGCGCCAGGTGGCAACCCAGTCGTTCTCTGTGAAGCCCTCTTGACCGAACCACAGACCGTCCATGAATCCATCGTTGGCCTGGGAATGATTGTCCAGGATCACCATGAGTCCCTGGCGACCAGCTTCTGCGATCACCGCGTCAAGTACCTGGAGCGGCGTCTTGCCCTGGAGATCGGCGTTGATCCCACCGGCGTAGGAAACCCCGCTGGTTGTCGTTCCGCGCATCGCTTCCAGTGAGAATGGCACTCGGATCGTATTGAAACCGAGGTCAGCGATCTGGGCGAGCATGTCCTTGTAATCGCGGATCCACAATCCATGCGGGGCCTGGTTCTGTGTTTCCAGTCCGAACCAGTTCACGCCCTGCCACACAACCGTATCGCCGTCAGAGTCCACGATTCGATTACCACTGGTGCGCAAGGGCAGGTCAATAGCATCACCGGCTCCAGTACCCGGCGTCGGTGTCGGCGTCGGTGCCGGCGTCGGTGTCGGCGTCGGTGCTGGTGCCGGTGTCGGCGTCGGCGTCGGCGTCGGCGTCGGCGTCATTGTCGAGCGAGTTGCGCAGTACCCAAAGGAGGTGGGGCTGCCGGATTTCACCATGTGGTTCCACGCGGCTCCGCCAACGCTGATAGTGCCGTCCGGCTGATTGGTGCTGACCCCATCCCACAGGCTGGACACGCTGATGGGACTCGGCAGATCGACACGCCAGTGCTTGTCCGTCGCTGATGTCGTCGAGACAACGACGCGTGCGCAGTATCCGCTGCCCCAGTCGCTTGTCACCTCGGGGCTGGCTTCAATGCCCTCGCTCATCCCCGGCGTCTGTGGGGTCGGGCTAGGGGTCGGGGTAGGGATCGGGGTCGGTGCCACGCCCGAGCCGTCGAGGATCACGTCGGAGCAGGAGTAGAAGGCCTCGGGTGAGTCACTGCGCTGCCACACCGTGTAGATCATGTGCCGACCCGTCCGGGCGGGCAGATTCAGGCGCATGGTGGTCGTGGTTTCCAGTGCCCGGGCTCCGGTGTCATGAACGAGTTCGAGATCATCCCATTCCAACGGCTTGGTCGGATCGAAGTCAGCCTTGGTGAGGTAGATCCGGTAGTAGCGGGTCGCATGGGGTGCGGTGTTCACCCATGACATGGTGTATCGCCCATCAGCATCAGGCTGCAGATTCGTGGCCTTCCATTGCGTGGATGGAATATCGAACGCTGCGTACTTACTCCGCCCGGCTGAACACAACTGACCATCCGGAAT
>CBFHQG010000018.1:0-7856 GCA_965657825.1 Actinomycetes bacterium
ACCACCCTCGGCGCAGGAGGGGACCATTCCCGGCGGCGGAGGTTCGGGATACAGGCAGCGGTAGCACGGGCCGTGCTCAGCCCAGAACACGCTGGCCTGGCCATCGACGCGGTAGATGGACCCCCAGACGTAGGGCTTGCCCAGCAGGACGCAGGCGTCATTGACCAGGTAGCGGGTTGCGAAGTTGTCGGTGCCGTCGACGATGAGGTCGTACTGGCTGAACAGCGGCATCACATTGGTCGAATCGAGGCGCTCCTCGTGCAAGATCACATCGACGTAGGGATTGATCTCCTTGATCGAATCCCGTGCACTCTCCGCCTTCGATCGCCCGATATCGGACACCCCATGGATGATCTGGCGCTGCAGATTGGACTCGTCGACGACGTCGAACTCCACGACTCCCAACGTGCCCACACCCGCGGCAGCGAGGTACATCAGCGTCGGGGAGCCGAGCCCGCCGGCTCCGACACACAACACCCGGGCGTTCTTCAGCCGCTTCTGCCCGGCCATCCCGACATCGGGGATGATGAGGTGGCGGCTGTACCGACGAACCTCGTCCACGCTCATGTCCTCGGCCTGTTCGACCAGGGGCGGCAAACTCATGGGGGACCCTCCTAGCGGCGTGTGATGTCCTGCCGATCACGACAAGACAACGCAATCAGGCCTCCCAGTGTTCCCGAAGCGCCGATCAGGTGCACCTTCACCCCCAGGTCGCCACCTGAGACCTCGATGCCCCGCAGTTCTAGGACGACGTGGAGAGCGGCACCCCGATGAATCGTCGCCACGCGGCAGCGACCTCGTCGGGGTGCTCCATCATCGCCACGTGCCCCGAGTCGGGCAGGACCACGACGTGAGCATCGGCGAAATGGCGGGTAACTCGGTGGGCAGCCTTCGCATCGACGAGCTGATCACGCTGGCCGTAGACAGCCAGGACCGGAATGTCGATCCGCTCCGCGAGTCGCCAGGGCCGGTTCGCGCCGGTGTCGACGAAGGTGGCGATCAGGCCACGAAGTGACGACAGCGTCGCATCGGCGACATGCGGCATTCCGTCGCGACTGCGGGCCTCGTCCACCGTCATACCCCTCCGTTCCGCGGACAGGCGACCGGGATCTGCGAAGACCGATCGGAACGTGTCGTCCACCCGTCGTTCGACGGGCAACTCCAGGTACTTCGACACCAGTCGCTCACCGATTCCCGGGATCGCGATCACCGGCATGTGCGCGCTTCCCCGACGCAACCTTCTCGCGGGCATCGCCGGTGCGATGAGCGACCGTGACCGCACCAGGTCGGGGCGTTCGGCGGCCAGGTGGACCGCGACGCTCCCACCGAGGGAGTTACCGAACACATGCCACCCCTCATCGGTATCTCCCGACTGTGCGAGATGGTCGATGAGTTCGCCAACGTGGCGGGCGTGACCCCGCGGGGAGTAGTCGCCGTCGCGCGGCGGCGGTGACGCACCGAATCCCGGGAGATCGACAGCCACCGCATCGACCTCGGCATCGAGCACATCCATCAAGTCGATCCAGTTCAGCGATGACCCACCGAGGCCGTGGATCATCATCGCCCGGGGGCGACCAGCCGCCGCACCCGTCAAGGAACCAGAGGGACTCGTCCGCACCGAATAGGTGCCCCCCGCTAATGGGACGACCTGAGGCGACCAGCGCGTCATGGGATTCACCCCTCCATGAGAACACCATCGACTCCCGCGTGTCCTGACGGGGTGGCCCCTGCGCGGTCTAGCATGACCGCCATGCCCGAGTTGGTCAGCGGCGAGCGATCGACAGCTCGCCTGCCACGCGAGGAGCGACGCGCGCAGTTGCTCGTAGCCGCGCGGGAGGTCTTCGTCGCCCAGGGCTACTACACGACGGGGATGGACGACATCGCCGAACGGGCCGGGGTGAGCAAGCCGGTCCTCTATCAGCATTTCCCCGGCAAACTCGATCTGTATCTCGCCCTTCTCGACGAAGGCATCGCCGCGCTGCTGGAGACACTGCGTGCGGCGATGGCGACCACGACCGACAACCGACAGCGCGTCCACGCCGCCGTCGCGAGCTACTTCACCTTCATCGACGACCCCGACAGCCCCTACCGCCTCGTCTTCGAAAGCGACCTGACTCACGATCCCCGGGTGCGCGAACGCGTGGAGCGAGCTGATGATGAATGCGCGGGGCTGTTCACCCGGGTGATCGCCGCAGATACCGGACTGTCCGATGCGCAGGCGCAACTGCTTGCTGCCGGGCTGTTGGGCATGGCCCATGTCGCGGCGAGACGCTGGTTGCGCGATCGCGACAGTCTTGCGCTGTCACAGGCGGTGGAATTGATCTCCTCACTGGGGTGGCGCGGCATCGGTGGCTTCCCGCTCACCCATCCTCCGATGGGCTAGCGGCCAGGCACCTCACCCGCCTGCCGATGCAGACACCCACCGCGTGGGTTAGCCTGCCCACCATGGAGGTCAAGATCGGTGTCGTGCACACCGCCCGAGAGATCGTCTTCGACAGCCCGCACTCGGCTGAAGAGGTCACCGCGGCGGTCACCAAAGCCCTCAAGGACGAATCCCTTCTCTCCCTGGAGGATGACCGTGGCCGGCAGGTCCTCATCCCCGCAGAGCGGATCGCCTACGTCGAGCTCGGTGTCCCGGCAGCCCGCCGGGTGGGATTCGCCTCCCCCGCCTAAGCGCCTAGCCCCAGGGACTGCATCCGCCCCGTGTGCGCATCGGTCAGGCGCGCCAGCATCCGACCGATTTCGGCGAGGTCCGCACCGGGTCGATCCACGCCTCCGACGAGCAGCCCCGAGAGCGCATCACGCTGCGCAGCCACTCGCTGAGCCTGGCTGAGGGCCTCGCCAACGAGACGTCGCCCCCACAGTGCGAGTCGGCCACCCAGACTGGGATCGGCCTCGATTGCAGCGGTGACACGGTCGACGACGAACGTGGAGTGGCCGAGGTCATCGCACACCTGCAGCACCAGCTCCCGGGTGCGCGGATCGACATATCGAGCGATCTCACGGTAGAAGTCCGTCGCGATGGCATCGCCGACATATGCCTTCACCAACCCCTCCCACCAATCATCGGGGGCGGTGTGCTCGTGGAACTCGTTGAGCGGAGCAACGAAGGGCTGCATCGCCTCCAGTGGATCAGCACCGAGTTCGACGAGTCGTTCGCGCAGCAATTCGAAATGCCGCCACTCGGCCGCCGCCATCTCCGCCAGATGCAGCTCATCGTCCAAGGTCGGAGCCAGCGCCGCGTCAGCCCCCATGCGCTCAAAGGCGCTGAGTTCGCCGTAGGCCAGCACTCCGAGGAGATCGATCACCGCAGCGCGGTATTCGGGATGATCTCGATCGAACGGCGGCGCCACAGCTTCATCGGTCACGGCGCCCAAGGCTAGTACCCGGCCGACGAACCCAGCACCCAAGCAAGCCGCTGGCCCCCACCGCATAGCCCCCGGGGTATGCTGAGGTACATCGGCTGCGCACGTAGCCGACATTCGATGAGGGGCGTGAGCCCCTACCGCCCCCGCACGTGCGTCGGCGCCCCCGGTTCGATCCGGGTGCGGTGCCCGCGAGCAAAGGCCCGATAGACCCTGGAGCCCATCCTGAGTACCACCGCAACCCCCGATGTGAACGAATCCATCCCCGTCGATCCCGATCAGGCAACCCCCGATATCGAAGGTGGCCCTGCCCCGATCCCCCCGACCTTCGCCGAACTCGGCGCCGACCCCGCGATCGTGACCGCCCTGGCTGAGGCCGGTATCGAGCGGGCATTCCCCATCCAGGCGATGTGCCTGCCCCTCGCCCTCGAGGGTCGCGATCTGATCGGTCAGGCCAAAACCGGAACCGGCAAGACCCTCGGCTTCGGCATCCCGCTGCTCATGCGCCTCGATCGGGATCGTGGCAAGGGTGCTGCCCCGCAGGGACTAGTCATCGTGCCCACCCGCGAGTTGTGCATCCAGGTCGCCGACGATCTGCAGCGCGCTGGCGCACACATGGGCGTCCGGGTCTTGAGCGTGTACGGCGGGCGCGCCTACGAGCCACAGATCGAGGCACTCACTCGCGGCATCGACGTTGTAGTCGGAACACCTGGCCGCGTGATCGACCTGACACAGCGAGGCAATCTGCGACTGTCCGAGGTGAAAGTACTCGTGCTCGACGAGGCCGACGAAATGCTCGACATGGGGTTCCTCCCTGACGTCGAGCGCATCGTCGCCGCCGTACCCGCGGTGCGCCAGACGATGCTCTTCTCCGCAACCATGCCCGGCCAGATCGTCAACCTGGCTCGCCGATACATGACCCAACCCACGCACATCCGCGCGCAGGATCCCGGTGACGATCGCGCCACGGTCGATGCGATCGAGCAGCATGTCTGGCGCGCCCACCCGATGGACAAGGTCGAACTCCTCGCCCGAGCCCTGCAGGCCGAGGGCCGCGGGCTGACGATGATTTTCACCCGCACCAAGCGCAAGGCGCAGAAGATCTCCGATGAACTCACCGAGCGCGGTTTCGCGGCGGCCAGCGTTCACGGTGACCTCGGCCAGGGTGCCCGCGAGCAGGCCCTGCGGGCCTTCCGCAGTGGCAAGGTCGACGTGCTCGTCGCCACCGATGTGGCGGCTCGCGGAATCGACGTCGATGGGGTGACCCATGTCGTCAACTACGAGTGTCCCGACGATGAGAAGACCTACCTGCATCGCATCGGTCGCACCGGTCGAGCGGGGGCCTCCGGGGTGGCGGTAACCCTCGTCGACTGGGAGGACATCGCCCGCTGGCAGATGATCAACAAGGCCCTCGGGTTGCCCTTCGCCGAACCGATCGAGACGTACTCCACCTCCGATCACGTCTACACCGGGCTCAGTATTCCCGCCGGGGTCACCGGCAAACTCCCGAAGGACCGTCGCACTCGTGCGGGGCTCGACGCTGAGCAGGTCGAGGACATCGGCGAGACCGGCAAGCGTCCCGCGGGCGGCTCGCGCAGTGGCGATCGCTCCGGTGGTGGCCGTTCGGGCGGTGGCCGAAACGGCGGTGGCCGATCGGGTGGCGGACAGTCCGGTGGTTCACGCAGCGGTGGTCGATCGACACCGAAGGCCTCCGCCGACCGGTCCGGCAGCGAGAAGACCGGCAGCGAGAAGACCGGCAGCGAGAAGACCGGCAGCGCGAAAACCGACGCAACCAAGCCCGCGCGCCGTCGTCGTCGCACCCGCGGCGGCAAACCCTCGGCCGACTAGCCGCGGCGGTCGACCTTCGCGCCAATCTCGCAGAGAACGACGTTTAACAGGACTAACAAGGGCCGCTTAGTCAGACTTACGGTCGTTCTCCGGATGCGAAGCAGGATCCAGGACACCCCAGCGGGTGAGCGTCTCGACGAAGCCGGGTGGGGTCTGTCGGCTTAGAGCGTCTTCCCGCGAGACCAACTCCGATGGATCCACCCACGCGGCCTCAGAGGCGTCGTCCCCGGCGCGCAGTTCGCCGCCGAGCACAGCGCAGGCGTAATCCCCGATGTCGAAGACCCCGCCATCGGGGGCGGGGATCTCGATGCGACCGATGAGCGCACCGACGCGCACGATCAGGCCGGTCTCCTCCCCGACCTCCCGAGCCACCGCCTGTTCATCGGACTCCCCCGGCTCCACCCGGCCTCCGGGCAGCGACCAGGCACCGAGCGCGGGTTCGTGACCTCGCCGGATCATCAGCAGGCGGCCGGCGTCATCGCGGATGATCGCTCCTACGCAGGGGATGACGTTCCCGTCCCGGTAGTCCTGCCCCATGAGACTGACTCTCTCACGCTCCCTGAATCGGCGATCCCCACCCGATCATCGGGTGGAACGCGTACCCTGGCCGGTCATGACCGCCACCGCCGAGTCGACCACCAGCAGCCGACTGTCCCCATGGGCACGCCCCCTATTCGGGATCAACGCCCTCATCGCCTGGGCCGGATGCGGACTGCAGTTCATCCTGACCGCCTGGGGGGTCTACCCCAACACCAACACGGTGCCGTCACTGCTGGGCAATGACACGCAGGGTGCGCTCGGCCGGATCTTCGATTACTTCACGTACTTCACGATCCTGTCGAACATCCTCGTCGCGGTGATCCTCACCATGTTGTTCCTCAACCCGCTACGCAACGGCAAAGTCTTCCGAGTCCTTCGACTGGACACGGTCTTGATGATCACCGTCACCGGTGTGGTCTACAACCTCGTGCTCGCCGCCGACGCCAAGAACGTCGGTTGGCAGGTGCTAGCGAACTCCCTCGAGCACCAGATCACCCCGATCGTGACGGTACTCGTCTGGCTGCTGGTTGGTCCCCGAGGATGGGTGAACGTCCGCACGATCGCATGGGCCTTTGCTCTGCCGATCGGCTGGCTGGTCTTCGCCCTGATCCGTGGCGCCTTCATCGGCGCCTATCCGTATCCGTTCCTCGACGTCGTGACACTGGGCTACGGCACGGTCTTTGTGAACGTGCTAGGCATCGTGGTATTCGCACTCGTGATTCTGCTCATCCTGTGGGGCCTGGACAAAGCGATCTCGCGACTGGCGCCCCGCAGGTAGATCACTACGTGCGCAGCTTGTATTCCTCGAGCAGCCGTCGGGCGATGATCATCTTCTGAATGTCTGCGGTGCCCTCGCCGATCATCAGCATGGGCGCCTCGCGGTACAGCCGCTCGATCTCGTATTCCTTGGAGTAGCCGTAACCGCCGTGGATGCGGAAGGAATCCTCGACGACCTCCTTGCAGTACTCGCTGGCGAGCATCTTGGCCATGCCGGATTCGAGATCGTTGCGGTCGCCGGAGTCCTTCTTGCGCGCCGACATCACCATCATCTGATGCGCGGCCTCGACCTTGGTCGCCATCTCAGCGAGCCGGAATGCGACGGCCTGGTGCTCGGCGATCGGCTTGCCGAAGGTGACGCGCTGCTGGGCGTACTCGACACCGAGTTCGAAGGCGCGCGTCGCGAGCCCGCATGCACGTGCCGCCACGTTGACGCGACCAACCTCGACGCCATCCATCATCTGGTAGAAGCCCTTGCCGGGCTCTCCGCCGAGGATCGTGTCAGCCGGCAGCCGCAGGCCGTCCATGATCAACTCGGTGGTGTCGACGCCCTTATAGCCCATCTTCTCGATCTTGCCCGGGATCGTCAGGCCCGGACGGACCTCGCCGAATCCGGCGGGCTTCTCGATCAAGAACGCCGACATGCGCTTGTAGACGCTGGTGCCCTCGGGGGCGTCGCCATCGGTGCGCACGAGCACCGCCACCAGCGTGGAGGAACCGCCATTCGTCAGCCACATCTTCTGGCCGGTGAGCACATACTCATCGCCCTCTTTGACGGCCTTGCTCTGGATCGCCGAGACATCCGAACCGCAGCCGGGCTCGCTCATCGAGAAGGCGCCGCGGATCTCGCCGGTCACCATCTTGGGCAGGTAGTAGGCCTTCTGCTCCTCGGTGCCGTGCTGCATGACCATCCACGCGACGATGAAGTGCGTGTTGATGACACCGGACACGCTCATCCAGCCGCGAGCGATCTCCTCGACGACGAGCGCATAGGTCAGCAGGGATTCACCCAGGCCGCCGTACTCCTCGGGGATCATCAGCCCGAAGACACCGAGTTCTTTCAAACCCTCGACGATGTCGGCGGGGTACTCGTCCTTGTGCTCCAAGAACGTCGCGTTCGGCAGGATCTCGTTGTCGACGAAGTCGCGGACTGCCGCGATGATCTCGGTCTGAACATCGGTGAGACCTTCGGTCTGAGCAAGGCGGGCCATGGTGATCTCCGGCAGGTTCGGTGGCGTCGACCCCTCATCGGTGGCCGCGCGCCCGGGTGGCTTGGGCAGAATCGATGCTAACGGACGTTCACGAATTCGCACGGTGAGGGTGAGA
>CBFHQG010000018.1:7866-32895 GCA_965657825.1 Actinomycetes bacterium
GGTGCGCACCTGCTCGCGACGGTTGCAGCACTCCCGCAGCGCGTGCAGGACCGGGTGATCAACCGTCTGCTGAGCCGCGGCGCTTCGCAGGAGACCACAACCCCGCACCGGGGTTGACAGCGGCGACCACCACCACCAGAGGAAGCGCGAGAACAGGCAGAACCGGAACCAGACTCGATCCGAGAATCTCGGCGAGCGCGACCTGGGCCACGGTGATCGGCAGCCACGCCACCACCAACGCCGTGATGCGATGGGCGACGTCGGCACGATCGGTGAGGATCCGCGAGACCACGATCTGCGCCCAGCCGGCAGCGGCCACTGCGGCAGGACCCGCCGCGACCGCGAGCGCCAAGGGTTCCGCAGTAGGTCCAGCGATAGTGACGAGAGATGCCAGCGCAATCGCAATCAGTGCGAGGAGTGCGAGCAGAGCCGATTCGGCGAATCCGGGACGGTGCAGCACCTGAAACCAGGGCAGGCGTGCCGGCGGGGTGCGCGGCTGCGCCGATGGGGAGACGACACCATCACTGTCCAGCAGAACGTCTCGGGCGATCCGCAGCCGATCGAAGAATTCCCGATCACCCCCGTGGTCAGGATGCGCGAGTCGCGCCCAGGCGCGCCATGCCCGGCGCACCTGCTCTGGGTCCGCATCAGCGGATACACCCAGCAATGCGGCGGCCTCGACACGCGACATCGTGACGTAGCCCATGGTGAGACCGCTCGACTCGACGCGGTCAGGCCTCGGGTGGAGTGAAGGTCTGCGTGCGCTGCATACCCGCCGCTCGCCCCTTCGCCGCGATGACGATGGCCATCTTGCGACTGGCCTCGTCGATCATCTCGTCGCCGAGCATGACCGCGCCCTTGGCACCACCGGCCGCTGAGGTGTAGTAGTCGTAAGCGTCGAGGATCAACTCGGCGTGGTCGTAGTCCTCCTGCTTCGGGCTGTAGACCTCATTGGCGGCATCGACCTGACCGGGGTGCAAGACCCACTTGCCATCGAAGCCGAGTGCCGCGCTGCGGCCTGCCACGCGCTTGTATCCCTCGACGTCCTTGATCTGCAGATACGGACCATCGATGGCCTGCAGGTCATGCGCGCGCGCCGCCATCAGAATGCGCATCAGGATGTAGTGGTAGGCATCACCGGTGTCATAGCCCGGTGGGTTCTCGCCGACGACGAGAGATTTCATGTTGATGCTCGCCATGAAGTCAGCCGGTCCGAAGATGATCGTCTCCACCCGGGGGCTCGCCGTTGCGATCGCATCCACGTTGATGAGACCGAGTGCGTTCTCGATCTGCGCCTCGATGCCGATCCGGCCCACCTCGAAACCATTGGCCTTCTCGATCTGGGTGAGCAGGAGGTCCAGTGCCACAACTTGCTCGGGTGTCTGCACCTTCGGCAGCATGATGCAGTCGAGATTCGGGCCTGCGCCTTCGACGACCTCGACGACATCGGCGTAGGTCCACTGGGTCGTCCAGTCGTTCACGCGAACGGAACGGACCTTGCCGTCGTATCCGCCCTCGTTCAACGCGGCGACGATGTTCGACCGAGCTTCCGGTTTGGCGAGCGGCGCCACAGCATCCTCGATGTCCATGAAGACCTGATCGGCGGGCAGCCCCCGTGCCTTATCCAGCATCTTCGGACTGGATCCGGGTACGGCGAGATTCGACCGCCGGGAGCGCTGACCGCGGGGAACTTCGGGATGCACGGTTGAGATGGCCATAGGGCCAGACGCTACCGATCGTTCACGAGACCGCGCGCGCCGCCCCATCGCGCCTCACTGAGTCGGCTAGCCTCGTCGGCGTGACGAGCGCGACGCGAGTATTCCTCGCCCGGCTGGCAGGGGCCGGGGTCTTCGACCCTCAGGCCGACCAGGTGGGCAGGTTGCGCGACGTCGTCGTTCTCCTGCGGACCGAGCAGCGTCCACCGCGCGTCCTCGGACTCGTCGTCGAGGTCGTAGGGCGACGCCGGATCTTCGTGCCCATGACCCGGGTGTCGGCGATCGATGCCGGGCAGATCGTCGTTCGGGGTGCGGTGAATCTCCGGCGTTTCGAACAGCGGCCCAGCGAAGCCCTGGTGATGGGTGATCTCCTCGATCGCAGCGTCGCGGTGGTCGACACCGTCGAAGGGCAGCCCACAGAGAATCAGGCCACCGTCATGGACTTGGCCGTCGAGCAGGAATCCAGCTCGGACTGGGTGATCACGCAGGTCGCCGTGCGCGAACGAGGTGGTCTGCGCCGGCGCGGACGTACCCGGGTGGTGCGCTATGACCAGGTTGCGGGGTTGACGCTGCCCACTCCAGACCAGGGAGCGGAGAACCTTCTGGCGACCTTCGAGGATCTGCGAGCGGCTGATCTCGCGAATGCGCTGCAGGACCTGTCCCCCAAGCGGCGCGTCGAGGTCGCCCGCACGCTCGATGACGAGCGGCTTGCCGATGTCCTCGAGGAGCTCCCCGAGGATGACCAGGTGGAGATCCTGCAGATGCTCGAAGTCGAGCGGGCGGCTGACGTCCTCGAGGAGATGGATCCTGATGATGCCGCCGACCTGATCTCCGAATTGCCGCCCGAGCAGGCTGCCGACCTGCTGGAGCGGATGGAGCCCGATGAGGCCGCCGATATCCGGCGTCTGCTGACCTACGACGATTACACCGCCGGCGGCATGATGACCACCGAGCCGGTGATCTTGACCCCCGACTCGACGGTCGCCGATGCGCTGGCTCGGATGCGCAACCCCGATCTGTCGCCCGCACTCGCCGGTCAGGTCTACGTGGTGCGTCCGCCGATGGAAACTCCCACCGGTCGCTATCTGGGCACCTGTCACTTCCAGCGTCTGCTGCGCGAGCCGCCGGCCACGCTGGTCTCCTCCGTGGTCGATGCAGCACTCGAACCGATCCGACCCGAAGCCCCGATAGGCGAGGTCGCCCGCTACTTCGCGGCGTACAACCTGGTGGCGCTGCCTGTCGTCGATGACGCGGGTCGGTTGCTCGGAGCGGTGACCGTCGACGACCTCATCGACCATATGCTGCCCGCGGATTGGCGTGATGGTCCGCATCACCGAGAGGGGGCGTGATGGCACGCAACCCCCTCCCCCGCCGGCGCCGAGCCGAGATCCGGCTCGATCAGCCACTGGAGCGCGGACGCCTGCGCGGGCCGTCCTACGATCCTGAGCAGTTCGGTCGGCTGTCCGAACGCATCGCTCGATTCATCGGATCGTGGCGGTTCATCGCGTGGATGACGGTCGTCATCATCGCCTGGTTGGCGTGGAACATCTTCGCTCCGGACAACTTGAAGCCCGACCCCTACCCCTTCATCTTCTTGACCCTGCTGCTGTCACTGCAGGCCTCGTATGCCGCCCCGCTCATCCTGCTCGCCCAGAACCGACAGGCCGATCGCGATCGGGTGCAGTATCTCGAGGACCGCGCGATGACCGAGCGCATCATGTCCGATGCGGAGTACCTGGCCCGTGAGATCGCGGCACTGCGAATGGCTCTCGGCGAGGTCGCCACGCGTGACTACCTGCGCGGTGAATTGCGGGATGCGGTCGAGGAGATCACGCGCGAGATCGTCGCGGCACGCGAGGATCAGCCCGACGACGACGCGGGCTCGAAGCCCGAATAGCGGGTTCCAACCGATCGGCCGTAGCATCTCGCGTATGCCCCGTATCGATCCTGACGACATCCAGGCTGCCCTCGCGAAGGTCGAAGATCCTGAGATCCATCGGCCCATCACCGATCTGGGCATGGTGAAGTCGGTCGACATCGACGGTGACCGCGTGCGGATCGGTATCTACCTGACCGTCTCGGGATGTCCCATGAAGGACACCATCACCCAGCGGGTCACCCTCGCGGTCGGTTCGGTTCGTGGCGTCAAGCATGTGGACGTCGATCTCGATGTGATGAGCGATGCTCAGCGAAAGGCCATGCGCGAGAAACTCCAGGGTGGGCCGGAGAAGGAGATCCCCTTCACGAAGCCCGGCAATCGCACCCACGTCTACGCGATCACCTCGGGCAAGGGCGGGGTCGGGAAATCCTCGGTGACGGTGAACCTCGGTGTCGCGATGGCCGCTCAGGGGATGACCGTCGGGATCGTGGATGCCGATATCTACGGCCACTCGATCCCCGGACTCCTCGGCATCACCGCACCTCCCACCGTGGTGGAGGGGATGATCATGCCGAGTGAGGCCCACGGCGTGCGTGCGATTTCGATGCTGCCGTTCAAGCCCGGTGGGAGCACCGAACCCGTCGCCTTCCGCGGCCCGATGCTTCACCGCGCACTGCAGCAGTTCCTCACCGATGTCTGGTGGGGCGACCTGGACATCCTCCTGCTCGATCTACCCCCCGGGACGGGTGACATCGCGATCTCCACCGGGCAATTGCTGCCCGGTTCGCAGGTCGTCGTGGTCACGACCCCGCAGGCTGCTGCCGCTGACGTCGCTGTGCGCTCGGGGATGCTTGCGGGCTCGACCCATCAGGTCGTCGCCGGCGTCATCGAGAACATGAGCGGCTTCCCGTGCCCGCACTGCGGAGAGCCGATCGACCTGTTCGGGATGGGCGGGGGCGCGCGGGTCGCTGAACAACTCAGCGCAGGCCTGAACACCACCGTGCCGTTGCTGGGACGCATCCCCTTCGACCCACGCCTGCGCGAAGGCGGTGATGCGGGAGAACCTCTCGTCCTGGCTGAACCGAGCACGCCGGCATCGATGGAATTGATCGCCCTTGCCGAACGCCTCGGTAACAAGCCACGTGGATTGGTCGGCCAACCACTGGGGCTATCCCCGAGCGCGCGCTGATCACACCGGTCAGGTCGCGTCGGGGTCGAACTTGGTCGGGCTGGACTTGCCGTCGCCCGCCTTGCTCTTCGACGCGGGCACGTCCTCATCATCGTCGTCGGAGAGGAAGTCACCGACGAGGCGCTTGGGGTGGTAGGACTGCAGCTCCTTGAGCGTCTCGCGCGTCTCGGCCATATCGAGCCCGGACGCGTCGGCGAGGTCCTTTCGGGCCGTCGAGGCCATGGCCTTGACATTACGCAGCATCTTGGCCGCATCGGCGGCTGCGCGCGGCAGTCGCTCGGGCCCGAAGATCAACAGGCCGATGACAGCGAGGATGAGCAGCTCGCCCATGCCGACATCGAACATGCTGCTCAGGGTACGTCAGATCGCGCCTGAAGGGTCACCTCGGCAGTGAACTGCTCGGTCCCACGCAGCACAGTCAGCGTGATCTCATCCCCCGGAGCATTCGCTCGGATGGCGATGATGAGGGTCTGGGCATCGGCGACCGGGCGCCCGTCGACCTCGGTGATGACGTCGCCGGGGAGAAGGCCCGCTCGCTGCGCTGGGGATCCGGGGGTGACCTCCTCGACGACCGCCCCGGGGCCGGGATAGACCGGATCGAGGGTGACTCCGATGATCGGAGTGCGGGATTCACCGGTGGCGATGATCTCCCGGGCGATGCGCTCGGCATCGGATGAGGGGATTGCGAACCCCAGTCCGATACTTCCCGCAGCAGTGCCGAAGGCGAGGGTGGCGATCGCCGAATTGACCCCGATCACACGTCCTTCACCGTTGAGAAGAGGACCGCCGGAGTTGCCCGGGTTGATCGCGGCATCGGTCTGGATGGCATCGATATACGAGGTATTGCCGCCGCGCTGTCCGGTGGTGACCGGGCGATTGAGCGCGCTGATGATGCCCTGCGTGACGGTACCGGCTAGTCCGAGTGGGGCACCGATCGCCAGCACCGAATCACCGACTCGGACCGTCTCATCGTCAGCCCACGACAACACCGCAATCTCGGAACTGAGTTCTTCACGATCGACGGCGATAACCGCAAGGTCGTAGGACACATTGCGGCCGAGGATGCTGCCTTCCATCCGTTGACCATCGTGAAAGACCACGTCGATCCGCGACGTGTCAGGGTTCAGCGCCGCTGCTTCGATCACGTGGTTGTTGGTCACGATGTACCCATCAGCGCTCACGACGAATCCCGACCCCGAGGACGAGTCGCCACCGGATTCGACCAGCAGGGAGACCACCGACGGAAGCGACCGTGCTGCGAGCGCCGCGATCGTGCCCTCCTGCGGCTGGGTGTCACCGGGGACCTGCTGGGGCAATCTCGGCACATCGACGGGGACTGGTCGATCGGCCATCCGTTCGGCTTCGCGACCGAGCAGGACACCGAGCAGCCCGGCGATCAACGCGATCACGAGGACCACGACCGCGCCGAGGACCCCCCACCCCCAGACGCCACGCCGACGCTGAGTGGACGGTTCGGTCCACAGCACCTCGTCTCGAAGATCGCTCATCGATCCCGATCTGCGCGCAGTGTCATCAGTCGACCTCCCATCGCGGGCCATCCTCGCACCCGTGCAGGCTAGGCTGCCCGCCGTGACTGCGAATCCCGCCTCCGATGGCCATCCGCCCAGCCCCGTGCAGTGGGCGGCGGTGGACGCGTGGTCGGCCGAACCCGACGACGCTGCGGCCGCTAGAGCCCGCATCGAAGCGGAGGGCGCCGCTGCCCCCAGTCGGGCCCAATGCTCGGCCCTGCGCCTGTTCGCCACTCTCGCCGGAGCCGAGGATGCCCTCATGCTCGGCTGCACCGGTGGAGTCGCTGAATCCTGGGTGCTCGATGGGCTGGCACCCCAGGGGACGCTCACGGTGATCGATGACGACCCGCACCGTCAAGCACTCACGCGGGATGCTCTCAGCCACGCGCCCTCTACGGCAGCACGGGTGATCACCGCCCGTGCCTCGGAGGTGCTGCCCCGCCTCGCCGACACCGGCTACGACCTGGTGATCGTCGACGATGAGGCCGCCCTTGCTGGAGATCTGGAGCAAGCACCCCGTCTGCTGCGCCCCGGGGGCACCCTGGTGATCCGCCTCGGTGATCACGAGGGGTCCCGCCCGCTGCGGGACATTGCCGCGTCCATCCGCGAAGACCCGCGCTGGACGGCATCCTGGCTCACGGTGGGTGAGGGCCTGCTGGTGGCCGCATGGCATGGGGAAGACCCCGCGGAGGAGTCCGCCCCCTCAACGATGTAGGACCGCGCGTTCGTCCCCGGCTAGGACACCGCGGCCTAGAACACCGCGGCCTAGGACACCGCGGCGGTGAGTTTCTCGCCGAGTTCGGCGACCTCATCGCCGTTCAACTCCACGACCAGCCGCCCACCGCCCTCGAGGGGCACGCGCATGACGTAGCCACGGCCTTCCTTGGTGACCTCCATAGGTCCATCGCCCGTGCGTGGCTTCATCGCGGCCATTCTCGTCCCTTTCGGCTCCCTGGATCACACCCCGGTGCGAACACCTGATCGGATTCCAGATCTCTTCGGCAAGGCCCCATTATCCCCCATACGCCGATGGCGCGGCTCATCGGTCGGAATCGACGGATGGATCGGGTACGTCTCCACCCCATCGGGGAGGCCTCAGGAGGGCTCGTCGGACTCCGTCACAGGATCCTCATGCGCCTGATCAGGCAGGGTGTCGCGGGCGGCGATTTCGGCGGTGAGCCGGGCGATGACCGCATCGACCTCGTCCATGCGGTAGCCCCGGGCGGAGGTGTCCATGCGCAAGTCATCGATATCGGTCACGGAGAGTTCGCCGACGGGAACGTCGACCAGGGCCGGGGGAACCCGATCACCGGGGTCGTCCGGAAGGCCCGGATCCGGCCATCGGTTGGTCGCGAGGAGAACCACGGCGGCGACGACCGCGATGCCGAGCAATCCGAAGAGGATGACCACGGGCATCATGGTGCCATGACCGAGCCGACCACCCCCTCCGGCCGGCCAGAAGATGGCTCGGTCAGTGGATCCCCCAGCGAGCCGGGCCGTGGCCGCAGCGCCGGAGCAGTGACCGGTCATGGATCCTCCCTGGTGCTCGGTGGGCGCACGTTCGCGCCGCGGGAGCGCCTCATCATGGCGATCATCAACAGGACACCCGACTCGTTCTACGACGCGGGCGCAACGTTCGCCGATGAGTCTGCGCTTGCGGCCGCAGACGCTGCCCTCGAGGCTGGGGCCGACATCCTGGACATCGGAGGTGTCAAGGCCGGTCCCGGTGTCGAGGTCGACCCGCAGGAGGAGATCGCGCGAACCGCGGGCTTCATCGCTGCACTGCATGAGCGCCACCCCGAGGCGATCATCAGCGTCGATACCTGGCGGGCTTCGGTCGGCCGTGCCGCCTGCGAAGCCGGTGCGACGCTGATCAACGACGCATGGGGCGGCATCGAACCTGAACTCACCGAGGTAGCCGCACACTTCGGGGTCGGCATCGTCTGCACGCATGCCGGTGGGCAGCGACCCCGCACTCGTCCGCATCGGGTGTCCTACCCGGATGTGATGGCGGATGTCCTGACGCGGGTCCTCGCTCTCGCCGATCGCGCTGAATCACTCGGCGTTGCGCGCGAGAGCATCATCATCGACCCCGGCCACGACTTCGGGATGAATACCCGCCATTCACTGGAAGCCACCCGACGTCTCGACGAGATGGTGGTGACGGGATGGCCGGTGCTGGTGTCACTGTCTCGCAAAGACTTCGTGGGTGAGACCCTGGATATTCCGATTCCTGCGGAGCGGTTGACCGGCACGCTCGCGGCGACGGCGATCAGTGCGTGGCTCGGTGCTCGGATCTTCCGCGTGCACGACGTGGCCGCCACCCGCCAGACGCTGGACATGGTCGATTCGATCGCGGGGATCCGCCCACCGGCGGTCAGTCGCCGCGGCTTGGCCTAATGAGCCCTTCTTCGGGCGATAAGCGCCCCATATGGGCCTGATCCGCCCGAAGAAGGGCTAGTTCTTACCGATCTCGAACATTGGTCACATCACCCTCGAATATGGCGGTCACAGGATGGTCTCGACGGTGCGCACCGAGCCACCGCCTGACCCAGAGGGAGATCCCATGCGCAACCTGAAGACCGTGGGCGCCATCGCAGCAGGAGCGTTGGCCGCGACCGCACTGACCGGTGTCGCCGTCGCCACGACCGCCATCGCCGATGATGACCCCACCACATCGAACAACGTGGGTTCCGATTCTGATGCGGACGGTGAGTTCCGTCGTGGTCCGAAGGGCCATGGCGGCCCGCGCGGTGGTGAATTCGGGATGCTGCACGGCGAGATCGTGGTGGAGACCGAGGATGGCGTCTACGTCACCCAGCAGGTGCAGCGCGGTGAAGCCACCGCGGTGTCCGGCTCGTCCATCACCGTGGTGAGTGAGGACGGGTACGAGGCGACCTACGCCATCGACTCCGAGACTCAGCAGAAGCGCGATCGTCAAGATGGCGCAGCGCAGGTGGGTGACACCGTGCACGTCGTGGCTGTGGTCGATGGTTCGACGACCACCACGAAGGTCATCATGGCGATGAGCCCGGAGGCTGCCGCTGAGTTGCAGGAGCAGCGCGACGCGATGCAGCAGTGGATGTCGCAGCGCCCTGAGGACGCTGACCGTGAGGAGCTGCGCGAGTGGATGTCGCAGCGCCCCGAGGGCCTCGGCAACGAGGATGGGCGCGGACCCGGACAGCACGGTGGAATGCGCGGTCCCCGTGGCATGGGCGGCGAACGCCCGCAGGCTCCCGCTGACGCCACGTCCTTCGGCGCCTGAGCACAGCATCTGCACTACGCGACCCGTGTGGCCGGTTGTCCTCGCGATGACCGACCACACGGGTCGCATTGCTCTGGCGTGGGGTGCACTGCTAGATTTTAGTTGAACACTCAACTACTGAGGATTCCGCGGCCCGCTGCAACGGGACGCATCCACCCAGCGAAAGGACATCCATGAGCACCGACCTGTCCACCACCACCGGCACCTGGGAGATCGACCCCTCCCACACCACGATCGGCTTCCATGCCCGCCATGCGATGGTGGCCAAGGTGCGCGGTCGATTCTCGGACTTCACCGGCTCGTTCACCCTCGACGGCGCCAACCCCGCTGCCTCGAGCGCGACTCTGACGATCATGGCTGCGAGCATCGACACCAAGAGCGCCGACCGTGATGGTCATCTGACGTCAGCGGAGTTCCTCGACGTCGAGCAGTTCCCGACGATCACCTTCACCTCGACCTCGGTGACGCAGAAGTCTGACTCCGAGTTCGACGTGACAGGTGACCTCACCATCCACGGGGTCACCAAGCCGGTGACCATCCACTGGGAACTCATCGGTACGACGGTCGATCCCTGGGGTGGCACGCGCATCGGCTTCGAGGGTAAGGCGGAGTTCAGTCGCAAGGATTTCGGCATGGTGTGGAACGTCGCGCTGGAGACCGGCGGCGTCCTCGTCGGCGACACCGTGAAGCTCGAGTTCGACGTCGAGGCCGTCAAGCAGGCTTGAGCCTGTTGGGTCTTCAGCGAAGGCAGGGTGGGCGAGTCCTCACCCTGCCTTCGGTAACCTCGCGGACATGACGACGATGAGTGGTCCCGCATCCGCATGGGGTCTTGCCACCTACTCCGAGGGCGCCCTTCTGGATGCCTGGTACCCCTCCCCCACGTTGGCGGCTGATCCTTCCGGGATCGCCGGGCTCGACGCGGCCACACGCAGCGATGACATCCGCAGGGTCGAGATCCGACCGATCCGCACAGTCATCAACGATCTCGCCGCACCTCCTGCCGACGCGGCAGATGCCTACCTGCGCCTTCACCTGCTCTCGCACCGCCTCGCCGCACCCCGCACCCTCAACCTCGACGGAGTCTTCGGCCTGCTGCCGCTGAACGCCTGGACCTCTCTGGGTCCGGTCGCCCTCGAGGCGCTCGACGAGGTGCGCTTGCGCGCCCGCACCCACGGCATCCACCTCACCGTGTTCGGTGTCGATCGATTCCCGCGGATGGTCGACTACGTGGTGCCCTCAGGTGTGCGTATCGCCGACGCCGACCGGGTGCGCCTGGGCGGTCACGTCGCCGAGGGCACGGTCGTGATGCACGAGGGCTTCATCAACTTCAACGCCGGAACACTCGGCACCTCGATGGTCGAAGGTCGCATCTCGGCCGGCGTCGTCGTCGGCAATGGCTCCGATATCGGTGGTGGGGCTTCCATCATGGGCACCCTGTCCGGTGGTGGCAGCGAGGTGATCACCGTCGGCGAGGAATGCCTGATCGGCGCCAATGCCGGAATCGGCATCAGCCTCGGTGATCGTTGCGTGGTCGAGGCCGGGTGCTACGTCACCGGCGGTTCACGTGTGACGCTGCCGGATGGCGAGGTGGTCAAGGCGCGCGAACTCTCCGGCGCCCACGACCTGCTGTTCCGCCGCAACTCCGTCACCGGTGCAATCGAAGTGGTGCAGCGCACCGGTTCGTGGGGTGGGCTTAACGCCGCCCTGCACGCCAACGACTGACGGGTAACTCCCCGTCATCGCACCGTGTTAGCGGGCGTCCACCGGGATGTAATCGCGCATCGGCTCCCCCACATAGACCTGGCGGGGCCGGCCGATCTTCGTCGTCGGATCGTCGATCATCTCGCGCCACTGCGCGATCCAGCCGGGCAGTCGACCGAGAGCGAACAGCACGGTGAACATGCGAGTCGGGAAACCCATCGCCTTGTAGATCAGCCCGGTGTAGAAGTCGACGTTCGGGTACAACCGCCGCGACACGAAGAAGTCATCGGCAAGAGCCACCTCTTCCAGACGCAGGGCGATATCGAGCAGCGGGTCCTTGACGTTCAGCGCCTCGAAGGTCTCGTAGGCCGCCTTCTTCACGATCGCCGCACGCGGATCGTAGTTCTTGTAGACACGGTGACCGAAGCCCATGAGCTTCACGCCATCCTCGCGGTTCTTCACCTGGCGGATGAAGGTGTTGACGCCACCACCGGAGGCGTGGATGCCGTCGAGCATCTCCAGCACCGCCTGGTTGGCGCCACCGTGCAGGGGGCCGAACAGAGCGTTGATCCCGGCTGACACCGAAGCGAAGAGATTTGCGTGGGATGAGCCGACGAGGCGAACAGTCGAGGTAGAGCAGTTCTGCTCGTGGTCGGCGTGCAGGAGAAGCAGCATGTTGAGGGTCTTGGACACCACCGGGTTGATCTCATAGGGCTCGGCGGGTACTCCGAAGGTCATCCGCAGGAAGTTGTCGACGAACCCCAGGGAGTTATCCGGGTAGAGGAACGGCTGCCCCACCGACTTCTTATAGGCGTAGGCCGCGATGGTCGGCACCTTGGCCAGTAGGCGGATCGTGGAGATCTCCACCTGCTCGGGATCGAAGGGGTCGAGGGCATCCTGGTAGAAGGTGCTCAACGCTGAGACGGCTGATGAGAGGACCGGCATCGGGTGGGCATCGGGAGGGAATCCGTCGAAGAACCGGCGCAGATCCTCATGCAGCATCGTGTGGCGCTTGATGAGCGTCTTGAATTCGGCGAGCCCATCGGCACTCGGCAGATCGCCGTAGATCAGCAGATAGGCCGTCTCGAGGAACGTCGACTGCTCAGCCAACTGCTCGATCGGGTAACCGCGGTAGCGCAGGATCCCCTTGTCACCGTCGATGTAGGTGATGGCCGAGGTGCACGCGGCAGTATTGACGAACCCGTGGTCGAGGGTGACGTGTCCGGTGGTCGACAGCAGCGGAGCGATGTTGTAGCCGTGCTCCCCGATCGTGGCCGGCACCTCCGGCAGCGGTAACTCGCCCCCGGGATACGTGAGTGCGGCCTCGGACACGCTAGGACCTCCTCGTCACCTGCCCCGGTAGGGGCGACCTTCGGTTCACCGCGGGGTGCGCGCTGACTCGATCCGACATGTCACACCGTATCGGCGCCACGGACGCTCGCCCCCGGCGACCCCTGACGGTTCGGACTAGGGGGCGGACAGTCGCTCGGCGGCACGTCCGATGGCGGCATCGGTGGCGGTGAGGGCCACGCGGACATGCTGCGCACCTGCCGGTCCGTAGAAGTCTCCCGGGGTCACCAGAACCCCACGAGCGGCGAGTTCTGCCACCGTCTGCCAGCACGGCTCACCGCGGGTCGCCCACAGATACAGGCCCGCCTCACTATCGTCGATGCGGAAGCCGGCGCGGATCAGAGCCGGCGCCAAGACCTCGCGGCGAGCCGCGTAGAGCGCCCGCTGGGCCACGACATGGGCATCATCGTTGAGCGCAGCGATCGCAGCCGCTTGAACGGGCGCGGGCACCATGAAACCCAGATGTTTGCGGACTTCGAGCACTGCCGCGATCACCCGCTCATCGCCAGCGACGAAACCGAAGCGGTAGCCGGCCATCGAGGAACGCTTGGACAGCGAGTGAAGGGCCAGGATGCCCTCAGGGGATCCGCCACTGACTGAATCGTGCAGCACAGAATAGGCCCGTCCCGACCAGGCGAACTCCGCGTAGCACTCGTCGCTCGCCAGGATCGCACCCGTTGCACGCGCTGCGTCCACCATGGCTCGCATGCGCTCCGGCGGCATGATGGCTCCCGACGGGTTGCTCGGAGAGTTGATCCACACCAGCGATGCGCCTTCGACGTCGTCGGGGTCATCGGTCGCCAGCACCTCGCAGCCGGCGAAGCGAGCCCCTACGTCATAGGTGGGGTAGGCCAGAGTGGGGATCACGACCCGGTCCTGCCCATCGAGACCGAGCAGGGTCGGCAGCAGGGCGACGAACTCCTTGGACCCGATCGTGGGCAGGACAGCCGAGACCGAATGAACGTCCAGGGAGCGGGCGAGCCAGGCCCGTGCCGCTGCGGCGACCGCAGGCAGCCCCGCCACGGTCGGATAACCCGGCGCATCAGCTGCGGCGGCCAGGGCCTCCTGGGCGATCGTCGGGGTGGGGTCGACCGGCGTGCCGATGGACAGGTCGGCCACCCCATCGGGGTGGGCCCGAGCGGTGGCAGCGTGCGGTGCCAGCCGATCCCAGGGGAAGTCCGGCAGCGCCGAAGGACGGGTCAGTCGTCAGTCCTTCGCAGGCACCGAGGCGAGCAGGGGGGCGTCGTGCTCCTGCGGGCCGAGCTTGGCCGCACCCCCGGGCGAGCCAAGATCGGTGAAGAACTCCGCATTGGCCGCGGTGTAGTCGCTCCACTCCTCGGGCACATCGTCCTCGTAGAAGATGGCCTCCACCGGGCACACGGGCTCGCAAGCCCCGCAGTCGACGCATTCATCGGGCTGGATGTACAGCATCCGCTCACCCTCGTAGATGCAATCGACGGGGCACTCCTCGATGCAGGACTTGTCCTTCACATCGACGCAGGGAAACGCGATGACGTAGGTCACCTCACCACTGTCCTTTCACCAAGACCGACACGACACGATCCACTCGATCAGACCCCATCTTCTGCGGGGCCGGACGGTCGACCCGTCCGCTCCACACCGTACCGCCCAGGTGCGGCTCGCAGCGTCAGGGGCGCGCGATAGCGCGAGTGAGGACGGCAGCCGGATCAGCCGCGGGATCGGCATCCTCGCCGGCATCACCCTCGGGCGCCGGCTCGGGTTCTGGTTCGGGGTCCGCGGTCGGCTCACCCTCACCACCGGAGTTGCCGTTGTCCTTGTCCTTGTCTTTGTCTTTGTCTTTGTCCTTGTCCTTCTCCTTGTCCTTCTCCTCATCGGCAGGATCCGGACCGCACACCACCTTGGGAGCAGGTGAGTAGCGCGTGGTGAAGGTCTCACGATCGACCTCGGTATCGCCGTCGAAGAACACCCGATCCACATCGATCGTGAACCCGACCCCGCCAGACTGCGCCGAGCAGTTATCGGCGGTGTTGTAGATCGTGCGGAAGTCGGTGATGTTGTAGCGCTGACCGACCTCGGAGGTGATGTCCGTGTACGCCTTCGTCCCGTACATCGTCACCGTCATCGACGTCGGTGTGGTGGAGGCGGTGATGAAGACGGCGGTGTCCATGTCGTTCTTGAACTTCATATCGAAGTAGTCCCATGCGACCGTCGCCTCGAGGCCGGGTACATAGCGGGAGATGTAGATCGAGTGGGCCCTGACCTCAACCGGCTCGAGCCCGGCGTAGAACGCAGCGGACCACATCGTCGTCGTCGCAGCAGAGAGTCCACCCCCGAGTGCCTTCGCGAAGACACCACCCGCTCCGATGACGTACCCCTCCATGTAGCCGTCCACCGGATCACGATTCTCGGTCGTGTCGTTCATCGAGAAGACATCGCCGGGCAGCAGCAGGGTGCCGTTGATGTACTCGGCGGCCAGAGCGAGATTGTGCGCCATATAGGGCACGTAGGACACCTGCTGGGTGAAGGACGACAGTTCCTCCACCACTCCGAGACCCTCGGCGACCTCGGTGGTGAGAATGGGATCACGCACAGTGATCGGCGCACTCGCGCGTCGATCGACTCCGGTGCGATCGAGCACCGAATCGACTGCCGCTGCGAGGTCCGCGTCGGCGACGCCCTCGCCTACCTTGGAGGGCACCACGACGGGCACCCCATCGACGATCTCGAATGTGGCATCGTTGCCGTACGTCTCGATCGGCGCAAGGTCATCAGCGATGACCTTGTAGATCTTCTCGCCGTTGACCGCATGCTCGAAGCGGCCATCCACGGCCGCGAAGGTCAGCGAGCGCGCGATGGTCTCGGCCGGCACCTCGGCAGTGACCGAACCAGCCTGGATCACGACAGGACCGGATACCGCGGTCGTCGCGAATCCATCACGGGTCGCGACCGCCTCCTCCTCGCTCACCGACGGAGGGATGCTGATCTCCGGCAGCAAGATCGGTTCACTGCTGACGAGGAAAGAATCGGCGATGAGGTCCACGGCGTTGTCCAGATCGACCCCACGCCCCTGTTCACCGGGGGTGAGCACCGGCTGGACGCCGGAGTAGGACAGCACAGGTTCGACCGGTTCGGTGGTCACCGTCGACGCGAACTCGCCGAGATCCTCGATCATCACCTGCTCGTCGATCACCACCACCGGATCCACCGCGACCGAGCCGAAGAGCCGCTGAACCATGGACCACGGGTTGTACAGCCGGCCGCTGGCAGCGTCGACCGTCGCCTGCGCATCGAAGGTCATCCCCATCTGAGCCGGGGTGACCTCCATGGAGGACTCGTATGCCTCGATGCGCAGGGGCTGATCGGACTTCGTTCCGATCTGGGCATTCAAGGTAGTGATGGCCTCTGCCGAGGACATACCCCCGATCTGGACATCGAGCACCGTGGTGTTCGCCGGGACATCTCCGCCGGATCCCACCAGCATGCCCCCGTAGAACGCCGCCGCCCCGGCGACGATCGCGCCGACGGTGAGCAGAGCCCGGCGCCCGGTGGCACCCGATCGCGCATGCTGTGCGGCCTCGGGGCTCTCGGTTTCGCTCACGACTCTCCCTGCTTGTGTCCAGCTTGTGTCCAGCTTGTCTCTCGCCTGTGCCTCGTTTGCCCGGGTCTGACGGGCATGGTGCTGACCCCTCGGCCGGTAGATCAAGTCTGACCGATGGAATCGGGTGCTTCTGGGATTGACGCACCATCGTAGGCACAGGATCCCTCGGGAAGGAAAACGGCCGGTGTCGGTCGGTCGAACAGGTCAGTCCCCCTGCCAGCGCCTCCGGTGACCCTTCGCGTGGCGATCAGGGCACCCTCAGCCGCGGTCTGATGCTCGCTGCGGCTGATCCGGCGACGACCCCGCCGAGCAGGTAGGCCAATTGGCGGCCGCCGGAGGAGATGACCAGGTCTCCCGCCCAGGGGGTCTGCGTGGCGAGGGCGATAGTGGCAATCAGCCACCCGGCGAAGACCGCCGCACCCGCCCAACGGGTATCCAGGGCGTTCACCGCGATTCGAATCACCGCGACCAGCAGGATGACCGCCGTGATGGCCCCCCAGGGGATGGTGACGGGGCCCACGGTGGTGCGGGCAGCCTGCCAGAAGGCCAGGACCGCGCCGAGCAGTCCACCGGCGAGCAGGAACCCCACGGTGGCGATGATGAGGCCGATCGGTGCCCGAGCACCCGCTTCTACGTGCTGTTGCGGGGGTGCGCTCACGGGTAGGAGCCTGCGGTGAGACCGGCGAACAGGTCCGTCTCGCGCCCGAGGTCATCGCGTGGATCCCCCAGGCTGCCCTGCACCAGCCGGAAGTATTCGGTGGCGAAGGCCTGCATCCCGACGTTGTCGGCAAGGGCGAAGAACCCACCGTCGGTGGAAACCTGCGTGGCGTGTTCGGCGAGCGCGGCCATCTTGCGGTCGAGGTGCTCAGGGGCGGAGATCGCCGTCGTGATGAGGTCGTCGTCGATGGCGAAGGGGATGTCGTCAGGGTCCATCTCAGCGAAACCTGTTGTCTCGCCCGCAGCGCGCATCGCCTCGATTCCCGCCCGAACCACACTGCGCGGAAAGGCTGTCCAGTAGACCTTCGCTACCTGCCAGGTGTCGCCCGCCTCGGGGGCGAAGCCGGGCGCAGCGGCGAGCGCCACCGCATAGGTGGCGACCCGGTGGGCCTGGATGTGATCGGGATGCCCGTAGCCGCCGAAGTCGTCGTAGGTCACGAGAACCTGCGGGCGACGATCGCGAATGAGTGGGACGAGATCACGAGCGGCAGCGAGCAGATCAGCGTTCATGAACGCGCCTTCGCGCTCGTTGCTCGGGGTACCCACCATCCCGGAATCGCGGTAGCGGCCGGGCGCACCGAGCAGGTTCCAGTCGGTGACCCCGAGGACAGCCATCGCCGCAGCGAGTTCGGTGTGACGATGGGGGCCGAGCGCGTCGTCACGATCAGCCGCAAGGTGGGCGAGTTCGGGGACGAGCACCTCGCCCTCCTCGCCGAGGGTGCAGGTGACGAGGGTGACCTGCGCCCCTTCTTCGAGGTAGCGGGCCATCGTCGCTCCCGTGCCGATGCACTCGTCGTCGGGGTGTGCGTGGACGAGCATCAGGCGCCGATCAGTCATGAGCGCCAGCCTAGGGGCCGCGACACCGTGGATCCGCGCGCCCCGGCGACCAACGACCCGGCAGGATGGGGCGGTGACCGCACCTGATGTGCATGACCTGTCCTATCCACGGCAGCGGGCGCGCACGCGCGGATTCCGTCTGGGCGTGCCGCGTCAGGCCACCCCCTCCCCCGACGGCCGACGGGTGGTGTTCACCCGCAGCGCATCGGGCACCGATCCGGTGGGCGATCTATGGGTTCTCGACATCGATCCGGTGACCGGGGGCGCCACTGAGCGGCGGGTGGTCGAAGCTCGAGGGCTCATCGACGGCAGCGAGGATCTGCCCGATGCCGAGCGGGCACGCCGTGAGCGCATGCGCGAGGTCGGCGAGGGCATCGCGTCCTTCACCACCGACTCGGCGGTGACCGCCGCGGCCTTCGCGCTGGCCGGCCAGGCCTACACGGTCGACCTTGTCGATCCCGCGTCCGTCGCCGTGCCCGTCCTGGCCGACAGCGCGGGAGCCGGTGCGGTCGACCCGCAGATCTCCCCCGATGGACGATGGATCGGTGTCGTCGCTGATGAGTCCCTGGTCATCGCACCCCTCAATCCGCCATCTGCGGAATCAGAGGGTGTCGAGCCGAACCGGGAGCCACTAGTCATCGGCGAGCCTGACGCCGTTGATGAGTCGGCGCACAACACCGTGACCTGGGGCCTAGCCGATTTCATCGCCGCGGAGGAGTTCTCGCGGATGCGGGGCTGGTGGTGGCTGGCTGACTCCAGCGCCGTGATCGTCGAACGAGTGGACACCGCACCGGTGGCGACCTGGTGGATCGCGGACCCGGCGCAACCAGCCAACCCACCACGCGAGCAGCGGTATCCGGCTGCGGGCACCGCGAACGCCGAGCTCTCCCTGTGGATGGTCGATGTCCGCGGGGAACACTCAGGGCGCCGACGTGAGATCCCGTGGGATCACGATCAGTTTCCGTATCTCACGAGCGTGCACATCGGCACCGATGCCGGCAGCGATCCGCTCATCGGAGTGCTCAGTCGTGACCAGCGGCATCAGCAGGTCATCCGCGTCCATCCAGCTGCCGACCCGTCTACCGGTGACAGCACCGTGACCTCGCATGTCGTCGCCGAGCACCACGATGACGCATGGATCGACGTCATTCCCGGTGCACCGAGACTGGATCCGCGTGGGCGCCTGATCGATGTCGGACGCGACGCGCAGACAGACACCGATCGACTGTTCATCGATGGCACTCCCGTCAGCCCGATCGGTTTCCAGGTTCGCAGTGTCGGTGACGTCGCTGCGGACTGGCTGATCGTGGAGGGGTCGAGCGACCCGATCGAGGAGTTACCGGTCCTGGTCGATGCCGCCGGCTGGCACCCGCTCGTCGAGTCGGGGATTGCGGCCGCGCGGAGGGCCGGGAATCTCATCGTGCTGTCCACCGCAGCCCCTGCTACTTCGACGCGGTCACCGGCAACGACCACCACGGTAGGTACCTGGTCAGATCAGCCAACGCCGACCCTCACCAATTTGGCCACCCTGCAATCACTGTGCGAGACCCCCCTGGCCGCTCCGACGGTGCACCTGTCCCGTAGCGGACCCGATGCCCTGCCGACCGCGGTGCTGTGGCCGACAGGCCACGTTCGCGGCTCGGGCACATTGCCGGTGCTGCTCGCACCCTATGGCGGTCCGCATGCTCGCCGCGTGGTCGACTCCCGGCTGGCATTCGCCACCGACCAGTGGTGGGCCGACCAGGGTTTCTGCGTCGTCATCGCCGATGGGCGCGGTACACCCGGTCGCGGCCCAGCCTGGGAACGCGCCGTCCTCGGCGATCTGGCCACCGGGGTCCTCGATGATCAGATCGCTGCTCTCGACGCCGTACTGGAGGCGCATCCGGATGATCTGGATCCTCACAGGGTCGGCATACACGGCTGGTCCTTCGGCGGATATCTCGCCGCACTCGCCGTTCTCCGCCGCCCCGATCGTGTCCACGCGGCCGTCGCTGGCGCTCCGGTGACCGAGTGGCGCCTGTACGACACCGCCTATACCGAGCGCTACCTCGGTGATCCCGCGTCGCATTCCGCCGCCTACGACCGCTGCTCGCTGCTCACCGACGCCGCTGCGCTCCAACGTCCTCTCCTGCTCGTGCACGGCCTCGCCGATGACAACGTCGTCGTCGCGCACACGCTGCAATTGTCCTCAGCTCTCCTGTCGGCCGGTCGCTCCCACAGCGTGCTTCCACTCTCAGGTGTGACGCACATGACCCCCCAGGAAGTCATCGCGGAGAACCTGCTTCTCACCCAGCGCGACTTCCTGCTCCGTAACCTCACCGAGCGTTGACGACAGTGAGCACGAGCTCAGGGCGTGTCAGGCCACGCAATGTGCTCACCAATTGGTCGCTGTAGCGGGGATCCGCTCGCTAAACGGCGACCCTTTCGCGAGCGAATCCAGGTGAGGGCGACCCTTTCGCGAGCAGATGCGAGTGGGAGAGTCCAGAGGTGTGCCCGGAACGAGCCCGGCGATCACTTGCGCCGTGACCGGTTCTTCGCCCGATCGGTGGCCGACAGCTGCACTGTGCGAAGTCGCACCGCGGCGGGGGTCACCTCGACGCATTCATCCTCGCGACAGAACTCCAAGGCCTGCTCCAGTGACAGCACCCGGTGGGGGATGAGGGGGATGAGGACGTCACCGGTCGACGAGCGCATATTCGTGAGCTTCTTCTCCTTCGTCGGATTGACGTCGAGGTCATCCGAACGGGAGTTCTCGCCGACGATCATGCCCTCGTACACCTCGGTGCCGGGACCGATGAACATCGTGCCGCGCTCCTGCAGGTTGGATAGGGCAAATCCGGTCGCCTGGCCTGCGCGATCGGACACCAGCGATCCGGTGGGGCGAGTGCGCAGTTCGCCGTGCCAGGGCTCATAGCGGTCGAAGACGTGATGCAGCAGGCCCGTACCGCGGGTCTCGGTGAGGAACTCGGTGCGGAATCCGATGAGTCCGCGCGCAGGTACGAGGTACTCCATCCGCACCCATCCGGTGCCGTGATTGACCATCTGCTCCAGGCGTCCCTTGCGCAGTGCCATCAACTGGGTGACCACACCCAGGTAGTCCTCCGGGACGTCGATGCTCAGTCGCTCGACCGGCTCGTGGATGGTGCCGTCGATGACACGGGTGACGACCTGCGGTTTGCCCACGGTCAACTCGAAGCCCTCCCGGCGCATGATCTCCACGAGGATCGCCAGCTGCAGTTCACCGCGACCCTGGACCTCCCAGGTGTCCGGACGCTCGGTCGGCAGCACGCGGATGCTGACATTGCCGATGGTCTCGGCATCCAGGCGCGTCTTGACCAGGCGCGCGGTGAGCTTGGAGCCACTCCGCCCCGCCAACGGCGAGGTATTGATGCCGACCGTCATCGAGATGCTCGGCTCATCGACCGTGATCACCGGCAGTGGTCGCGGATCCTCTGGATCAGCCAACGTCTCCCCGATGGTGATATCGGGCAGGCCGGCGATCGCGATGATGTCGCCGGGGCCGGCTGACTCCACCGGAACCCGCTCCAGCGCTTCGGTCATCAGCAACTCCGAGATCCGCGCGCGCTCGACTGTGCCATCCGCGCGGCACCAGGCGACCGACTGGCCCTTGCGAATCTCACCCGCGTGCACGCGACACAGCGCCAGGCGGCCCAGATAGGGCGACGCATCGAGGTTCGTCACGTGCGCCTGAAGCGGTGCGCCTTCGACGTATCGAGGCGCCGGGACGGTCTGCAGGATGGTGTCCACCAGAGGTGACAGATCCTCACTATCCGGCAGGCCACCATCCGAGGGACGCTCCAGGCTCGCGCGTCCGTTCTTGGCCGAGGCGTACACGATCGGGAAGTCGATCTGCTCTTCCGTCGCATCCAGGTCGAGGAAGAGTTCATAGGTCTCGTCGACGACATCCGCGATACGCGCATCCGGGCGATCGACCTTGTTGATCACGAGCACGACGGGGAGCTTCTTGGCCAGGGCCTTGCGCAACACGAATCGTGTCTGCGGCAGCGGCCCCTCAGATGCATCGACGAGCAGCAGCACCCCATCGACCATCTCCAGGCCGCGTTCCACCTCACCGCCGAAATCGGCGTGACCGGGGGTATCGATGATGTTGATCGTCGTGCCCTCGTAGCGAACCGCGGTGTTCTTGGCGAGGATCGTGATGCCCTTCTCACGCTCCAGATCCATCGAGTCCATCACGCGCTCTGCGATATCGGCATTGGCGCGAAAGGCCCCTGACTGCCACAGCAGGGCATCGACCAGGGTGGTCTTGCCATGGTCGACGTGGGCGACGATGGCGATATTGCGCAGGTCGTCGCGAGATGCATTCGCAGTCGGGGTCACCGCGCAAGGGTAGTCGGCGGTCGATCAGCGCCCGAGGGCCGAGGGGGATTCGACATGCGTGAGGTGCCCGTCGAGGATCTCGAAGACCCGATCGGTGTACTCCACCATCCGCAGATCGTGGGTCACCATGATCCCGGTCTTACCGCGGTCCTTGATCTCTCGACGCAGCAACTGCACCACCTGGCGCCCGAGGGCGGTGTCGAGGGCGGCAGTCGGTTCGTCGACGAGCACGAGGTCCGGGTCGTTCATCAGGGCGCGCCCGATCGCGACCCGCTGCCGCTCACCACCGGACAACTGCTCGGGCAGGTTGCGCGCCCGATCACTCAGGCCGAGCTCCCCGAGGAGTTGATCGGCACGTGCTCGTGCATCGGAGGACTTCATGCCGACCAGCCCTGCGACGTACAGCAGGTTCTCTCTCGCCGTCAGAAACGGCACGAGATTCGCTGACTGGAACACGAACCCGACGCGCTCAGCCCGGAACCGGGTGAGCTGCTTGCGGGAGAGCGATGTGACATCGGTGTCCCCGATCGTCACTGTTCCTGAGGTCGGTGCAAGCAGGCCGCCGATGATCGAGATGAGGGTGGTCTTACCGGAGCCGGACGGCCCGAGGAGCGCGACGAACTCACCCTTCTCGACGGCCAGGGTCGCCTCGGCGAGCGCGGTCACCGCGGTGTGCCCGGAGCCGTAGACCTTCGTCACGTCGTGCACCTGCAGCAGAGCTCCCGGGTGGGCGGCGGCATCGGTGGCTGGGGCCGGCCCGCTGCCCTGAGCGGCGGCGTCGGTCGATTGCACGACCGGATCAGCCGAGGAATCAGGAGTTTCGGATGCGGTCACAGAGCACCTCCGGGAATCACAGGGCACCTCCGATAGCGGTGGCGGGATCGATGCGAGCGATGCGGCGTAGGGAGAACACCGCACCCACGAACCCGGCCACCAGGGTGAACACGGCGATCGTGATGAGCGTGTCGGTACGGAACAGCGTGGGCACATCCGCGGGGATCAGCAGGCCGAAACCGCGAGCGACGAGGGTGCCGATGACGACTCCGAGCGCGGAGGACACCAGCGCCTGCACGATGACGGCGACACCCAGTCTCGAGGTTGGCGTGCCCAGCGCCTTGAGTGCGGCGAACAACTCGCGCTTCTCCAACACGAGAAGTGCGAAGAACAGCGCGACGACGAGCGCGGCGACCGCGAGGGTCGTGTAGATGATCGAGTTCAGCGTCGAGGCCTGCTGCTCGACACCGGGGATGGCCAGGCCGGTCGCCTCGGCGGTGAGCACGGTCGTGTCGGGGATGCTCGCGGCGATCGCGGCGAGATCGGCGCCGGGAGCGGTGATCAGTGCGACGGAGTTGATCGATGTCGGCTGGCCGCGCAACTCTGGGCGCACCGCGTCGCGCATGGCCCGCCAGGTGTCCACCGAGGTCCAGATCGTGGGTTGGAGCTGATACGACGAGTCGGTCACGATGCCGACGATCTCGGCGGATTCACCACCGACCGAGACGCTCGTGCCGATCTCAACACCGAAGCGCTGCAGTTGCGAGTCTGCCGCTGCGACCCCTGACTCACCCGGTTCGGGGAGTCGTCCCTCGACGAGCGTCGTAGGGGTGCCGGGGCCACCGACCTCGATTCCGAAGACCGCGAGGTCCAACTCGCCCTCCGGTCCCACTCCCCCGGTGAGCAGCACTCCCACGGGACCGGCGGCCTCGACGCCCGGGGCACTCGCGAACCGTTCCACATCGGTGATGTCCAGCCGGGAGCGGATGAGGGAGCCCTCAGCATCGGAGGAGAAGCCGTAGGCGGTCGCGGTGGTCGAGCGCACCGCGCCGGTTGCGCCGAAGAACAACCCATCGGCGAGAGAACCCAGGATCAGCACGAGGAACACGATCAGCGACAACGCTGAGACGACCGCGGCGAAGCGTCCGCGGCCGCGGCGGATCTCGGAGGTGGCGAGCATGCCGGCGGGGCCCATCAGCGTGCCCCCACCGCGGTCGCCGGATCGATCCGCACGATTCGGCGGATGCTCAGCAGACCGGCCAGCAACGAGAACACGAGCACCGCCAGGACCGTCCCGATGATCGTCGCCGGTTCCAAGGTCACTGGGATGCCGGTGTTTAGGCCCTGCACCGCGAGCAGGACGAGTCCCACTGCGATGACCGACGCCAGAATCACCACGACGACGATCTGAAGTGACACCGAGAGGGCCAGACGGCCGGTCGAGGTACCGATCGCGCGCAGCAACGTGAAGGCCTTGAGCTTCTGGACGGTGAGGATGAGGAAGAAGAAGCCGATCACGACGATGCCGATGATGAAGGTGAGCCCGACGAGGATCCCGAAACTTTGGGTGATGGAGTCGATCCCGGGGATCAGCGCCACGGCATCGGCACGGGTGTAAGCCTGCGTGCCCGGTACGGCATCCTCGATCGCGGTGAGGACGCTCGCCGAGTCGGACCCCTCGGCGATGTCGAAGGCGACGGCGTTGATCGGCACGAACGGCAGCCCGGGGAAACTCAACGACACGATCTGTTCATAGGTCGCCAGGTCGGTGTAGGCGGTGGGGATCGCGTTGAACTGTGCACCCCGCAGCAGACCGACCACGGTCAGTTGCGTGCCAGAGGGGTCCAGCACGATCACATCGCCGATAGCGACGCCTCCCCCGTCGACGGCGGCCTCCCCCGGGGCTTCGGCCAATCGACCGTCGGCCAGGCCACTCGGGGCCCCCGGCCCTGTGGAGTCGACTCCGAAGACCTGCATGTCCACAGCCTCGCCCGCGATCTGCGCCGCGGTGGTGAGCGTGCCCAGCCCCGCTGCCGCGGAAACACCGGGGACGGCGGCGACAGCATCGACCGTCTCGATTGGCAGCCGGCTCGCAGAGATGTTGTCCCGCGCGGTGTCTGAATACACAAGT
>CBFHQG010000019.1:0-31796 GCA_965657825.1 Actinomycetes bacterium
GTCGGCGCCCATCGATGTCGAGGGTGCGCACGTGGTGATCATCGGGGGAGGTGACACCGGTGCGGACTGCCTGGGCACTGCCCATCGGCAGGGTGCGGCATCGGTGACCCAACTGGAGATCATGCCCGTTCCTCCCGAGCAGCGCCCCTCGGGTCAGCCATGGCCCACCTACCCGATGGTGTACCGCACGTCGAGCGCACACGAAGAGGGCGGGGAACGGGTGTTCTCCGTCTCGACCGAGGAGTTTCTCGGCAACGACGGTCGCGTCCGTGCCCTGCGAGTCGTCGAGACTCAGATGCAGGATGGGCGATTCGAGCCCGTGCCCGGAAGCGAGCGGGAATTACCTGCCGACTACGTCTTCCTCGCCATGGGATTCACCGGGCCTGAACGCTCGCCGATGGTCGAGCAGTTCGATCTGCCCCTCGATTCTCGCGGGGCGATCGAGCGCAATGCGGACTACTCCACCGGTCTCGATGGAGTCTTCGTCGCCGGTGACGCTGGTCGCGGTCAATCCCTCATCGTGTGGGCGATCGCCGAGGGTCGGGCAGCCGCCGCAACGGTCGATCGCTATCTCACGGGTGAGTCCAACCTTCCCTTCCCCATCCCCGCCACCGCCCGCCCCCTGGTGGTCTAGGTGGCGATGAGCACTGACAGTCGTCGCGCGAAGATCGTCGCGACCCTCGGGCCAGCATGTCGGCGCTATGACGATGTCCTCGAACTCGTCCAGTGCGGTCTCGACGTCGCTCGTTTGAATCTTTCCCACGGCGAGTACGAGGACCACGCGCAGGCGTATGAGCACGTGCGCCGAGCCAGCGATGAAGTGGGGCGCGGCGTCGGCGTGCTGATCGATCTGCAGGGCCCCAAGATCCGACTGGGCACCTTCGCCGAGCACCCCGTGCTCCTCGAGGAGGGTGCGGCCTTCACGATCACGACGCGGGATGTACCGGGAACCGCCACGATGGCCTCGACCACCTATGGCGGTCTGCCCGGTGATGTCAGCGTCGGTGATCCCATCCTGATCGATGACGGCCGGGTGGCCCTCCGAGTCACCGGTGTCGAGGGACCGGAGGTGCACACCGTCGTCGTCGAGGGTGGTCCGGTGTCCGATCACAAGGGAATCAATCTTCCCGGTGTCGCGGTCAATGTGCCGGCCCTGTCGGAGAAGGACATCGAGGACCTGCGCTGGGGGTTGCAGCTGGGTGCGGACCTCGTCGCGGTGTCCTTCGTCCGATCGGCTGCGGACATCGTGGATGTCCACCGGATCATGGACGAGGAGGGAATCCGCGTCCCCGTGCTCGCCAAGGTCGAGAAACCTCAGGCGGTGGATGATCTGGAGGGGATCGTCGCAGCCTTCGACGGGGTGATGGTCGCCCGCGGGGATCTCGGTGTCGAACTGCCCCTCGAGGCCGTCCCGCTGGTGCAGAAGGAGGCCATCGCTTTGTGTCGTGCGGCGGCCAAGCCGGTGATCGTCGCCACGCAGATGCTGGATTCGATGATCGGGGCGACGCGACCGACGAGGGCAGAGGCCAGCGATGTCGCCAATGCGGTGCTCGACGGGGCTGACGCCCTCATGCTGTCGGGTGAGACGAGCGTCGGGCTGCATCCGGCACTCGTCGTGCAGACCATGGCGCGCATCATCGAGCATGTCGAGGCCCGCGCCCTGCATCGGCTCGCGGAGTTCCCGCCCGATCCGCCAGGGTCCACCGCCAAGGCGTTGACCCGCGCGGCGGTCGAGGTCGCGACCTCTGTCGCAGCGACCCACCTCATCGCCTTCACCGAGACGGGCCTATCCGCCCGCTTGATCGCTCGCTGGCGCTCCCGAACACCGCTGCTCGCCTTCACCCCGGATCCTCGGGTGCGAAGCCAATTGGCTCTCACGTGGGGAGTCGAGACATTCCTCGTGCCGTCGGCTGATCACACCGATGACATGGTCGTCCAGGTCGACCGAGCCCTGCTGGACATCGGCCGCGCGACGATCGGTGAACGCGTCGTCATCGTCGCCGGGGTACCACCGGGCACCCCGGGAACCACGAACGGGATGCGGGTCCATCGCATCGGAAGCGCTGGACCCGGACGCGGAGTGTGACGCGCCCACCTATGAGTTCACCCACGAAGCGTTCATGACCGCCGATCACGAGGCGCTCGATGGTGACGCTGCTCGACGAGAGTGGGTACGGCCCGGGGCTCACCCGGTAGCGGAGGGGGTCTATCGGATTCCCCTTCCGCTCCCGACCGACGGACTACGCGCGGTGAACGTCTACGCCCTGCCCCACTCAGAAGGCGTCGCGCTCATCGATGCCGGGTGGGCTCTGGAGGTGAGTGAGAAGGCGCTTGTCGACGCACTGGCCAGCATCGATTACGAGCTGGGGGACATCACCCGGTTCCTCGTCACCCACGCCCACCGCGACCACTACACGCAGGCGCAGGCGATCCGGCGCCGGCTGGGCACCCGGGTTGCCCTCGGATGGGACGAACGCGATTCGATCCGATCCATCGCGGCGCGTGCCACGGATCCCCGCTCGTCGGGTGCCTTCGCCCAGGTTGGGCTCCTGCGGCGAGCAGGGGATGAGCAGACGGCGATGATCCTCGAAGGAATCCGCCCCGATGGTCTCGTCGCCGCGGACTGGGCTGATCCGGACGACTGGCTGCGTGGGGGAGATCGGCTGTGGATCGGTGATCGCTGCCTGGACGTGATCGCGACGCCGGGCCACACCTCAGGGCATGTGGTGTTCGCCGATGACGCCCACGGACTGCTGTTCGCCGGGGACCACGTGCTGCCGCACATCACCCCGTCGATCGGCTACGAGGAGGTGCTCACCTCGTCGCCGCTGGGGGACTATCTGCAGTCTCTGGCCGCCATCCGAACCAGGCCAGGGGCCCGCCTGCTACCGGCTCATGGACCGGCCGGGATGGACGTCCACGACCGGGTCGATGAACTCCTCGCCCACCATGGCCAACGCCTGGAGGATTGCCGTCTGGCGATCCAATCCGGGGCGACGTCGGCACGAGAGGTGGCCGGCCTGCTGGGGTGGACCCGTCGGGGAACGGCGTTGCTGGAGTTGGACTGGTTCAACCAGATGATGGCGGTCCTGGAGACGTATGCGCACCTAGTCGTGCTCGCTGAACGCGAGGAGGTGACGATCGAGGACGACGCGGGAGTCGATCGGTTCCGCCTCCGCGATCCTGCGATAGGGTCGAGTGACGACGTCGGGTGATCACCACCCGTGCCCGTCGCCGAACATCCTTTAACGGCCCGTCCCGAGAGGCGGGGAAGGAGGTCGGAGTCGATGGCCGCTGCGCGCGTACTCGATTCAGCCGATGTCCATCGGATCATCGGTCGTCTGGCTCATGAGATCCTCGAGAAGTCGCACGGGCCTGAGGACCTCCTGCTGCTGGGAATCCCCAGCAGGGGCGTTCCCCTCGCCGACCGCATCGCTGCCCGAATGGCCGATATCGAAGGCGTCGAGATACCCGTGGGCGCTCTCGACGTCACCATGTACCGCGACGACATAGGGCTGCGCGGAGCGCGCCCCCTCGGCAGAACCGAGATCCCGGCGAGGGGCGTCGACGACGCGATCGTCATCCTCATCGACGATGTCCTCTTCAGCGGGCGGACGGTGCGAGCCGCACTCGATGCAGTGAACGACATCGGACGTCCCCGTGTCATCCGGCTCGCCGTCCTCGTCGATCGAGGTCACCGTGAGTTGCCCATCCGCGCCGACCATGTCGGAAAAAACCTCCCCACTTCGCTCTCGGAGTCCGTGCGGGTGCACCTGGAGGAGATCGACGGCGTCGATGAGGTTGTCGTGAGCTCCGCTGATGACGAGGCTCGGTCATGAAGCATCTGCTCAGTGCCGGTGATCTGACTCGCGAGGAAGCGATCATGCTTCTGGACACCGCGGGTGAACTCGCCCAGGTCACCGACCGTGCGGTGAAGAAGCTCCCCACCCTGCGGGGGCGGACGGTGGCCAATCTCTTCTTCGAGGATTCCACCCGGACGCGACTGTCCTTCGAAGCGGCAGCCAAGCGGCTGTCCGCGGATGTCATCACCTTCACCGCGAAGGGATCCAGCGTGTCCAAGGGTGAGAGCCTCAAGGACACCGCCTTGACGCTGGAGGCGATGGGCGCGCAGGTGATCGTGCTCCGTCATCATGCGTCCGGTGCCGCGCAGCGACTGGCGAACTCCGGCTGGATAAAGGCCGGTGTGGTCAATGCAGGCGACGGTACGCACGAGCACCCGACGCAGGCACTCTTGGATGCCTACACCCTCCGCCAGCACCTGCGCGATGGGGTCGGTGGCCTGGAAGGCATGCGTGTGGTGATCGTCGGTGACATCCTGCACAGCAGGGTTGCTCGGTCCAATGTCCTCCTCCTGCGCACTCTGGGTGCCCAGGTCACGGTCGTGGGCCCACCGACACTGATGCCGATCGGCATCACTTCGTGGCCATGCGAGGTCTCCTTCGACCTCGACGATGTGCTCGCGCAGGCCGATGCGGTGATGATGCTGCGCGTTCAATCCGAGCGGATGACAGCCGCGTACTTCCCGTCGGCCCACGAGTACTCGCATCGGTATCGGCTCGATGCTGCGCGGGCAGCAGCTCTCCCTGAGCACGCCGTTGTGCTCCATCCGGGGCCGATGAACCGTGGCATGGAGATCACCGCCGACGTCGCCGACGGGCCTCGCTCGCTGGTGGTGGATCAGGTCGCTAACGGGGTGAGCATCCGGATGGCTGTGCTCTACCACGTACTCGCCGAACCGACCACGACACTCGCACCACCTGTTCAGGAAGGCTCGTGATGACCAGCGAAAACGCCGAGATCCTCCTGAGCAACGTCCGGCTTCTCGGTGAGGGCAGCCCGGTCGATCTGCTCATCGACGATGGTCGGATCCGTGCCGTCGGTGCACGGGCCACCGATCTGGTTGCTGCCGATGCACGGCGTATCGACGCCGAAGGTCGCATCTGCCTACCCGGTCTGGTGGACCTGCACACCCACCTGCGCGAACCAGGGCGTGAGGATGCCGAGACCATCGAAACCGGGTGCCAGGCGGCTGCTCTCGGGGGTTACACCGCCGTTCACGCGATGGCCAACACCCAGCCGGTAGCCGATACCGCGGGTGTGGTGGAGCAGGTGTGGCGCCGAGGCCGCGAGGTCGGTCTGTGCGATGTGCATCCGGTCGGAGCGGTCACCGTGGGTCTTGCGGGTGAGCGGCTGGCTGGACTGGGAGCGATGGCGCAGTCTGCGGCACGTGTACGTGTCTTCAGCGATGACGGTATCTGCGTGAGCGACCCACTGCTGATGCGCCGAGCACTGGAGTACGTCAAGGGGTTCGATGGTGTGATCGCTCAGCATGCGCAGGATCCCAGGCTGACTGTCGGAGCGCAGATGAACGAGGGCGCCCTGAGCGGCGAACTCGGCCTGACCGGATGGCCGGCGGTGGCAGAGGAGGCCATCATCGCGCGTGATGTCCTTCTGGCTGAGCATGTCGGATCCCGCTTGCACGTCTGCCATCTGTCGACGCGGGGTTCGGTGGAGATCATCCGCTGGGCCAAGGCTCGCGGAATCGACGTCACCGCCGAGGTGACACCCCATCACCTGCTCCTCACCGAGGACCTCGCGGTGACGTACGACCCGCTCTTCAAGGTCAACCCTCCGCTTCGAACCCCGGCCGACGTGGACGCGGTTCGCACCGGATTGGCTGACGGCACCATCGACATCGTGGCAACGGACCATGCCCCACATGCTCATGAGGACAAGGATTGCGAATGGAGTGCAGGAGCCTTCGGGATGCTCGGACTGCAGACAGCAATCGGAGTCGTCGCGCACACCATGGTCGACACCGGGCTATTGACCTGGGCTGACGTCGCTGATCGGATGTCATCGGCGCCCGCACGCATCGGCCGGGTGGGGGATCAGGGCCGCCCACTCGCGGAGGGTGAGCCGGCCAACATCGTCATCATCGACCCCAACGCCCCCTGGGTCGTCACAACCGAAGCGATGGTGTCCCGGAGCCGAAACACGCCCTTCATCGAGCACACTCTGCCTGCTTCGGTATGGGCAACCTTCCTGCGTGGGCGACCGACAGTGCTGGAAGGCAGACTCGCATGATCGACGCGATTGCGGCGAGCGCCCCGGTGACCAACTGGCCGGTCCGGCTTGCGCTCGTGGCTCTCGTGATCGCAGTGATCGCCGGAGTGCTCGCCGCGATGCGACGAGGCTGGACCAATCGGCGTGGTCGGCAATCGGACCTGCCGGAGCCGATGATGATCCCCGATCATCCGCAGGCCACTGCCGACCAGGTGCCTGGTGTGTACCTCGGCTCGGTGATGGCCGGTGATTGGCTCGACCGAGTCGTGGCCCATGGGCTGGGCACCCGCAGCCGCGTGGAGGTCGACGTCACCACCGAAGGCATTGCTTTCCAGCGCGCCGGGGCCCGATCCTTCTTCATCCCCGCGATCGACCTGGTGGCGGTTCGCCGGGAGCGGGGTATCGCTGGCAAGGCCTTCGAGAAGGACGCGGTCGTCGTCGTGACCTGGTCGCTGGGTGCTGCCTCCCTCGACACCGGAATCAGACCGGATCGAGCCGATGAGGCTGAAACTCTCAAAGACGCGATCACCGCGCTCATCTCCGCTCGACCCCCCGCTGCTCCTCCCACCACACCGACAGCCAACCCCGGCCAGCCTGATTCGGAGTCGACCCTGTGAAGATGCATGACGTGACGCACCCGACGCAGCCCGCGATCCTCATCCTGGAGGATGGCCGGACGTTCACCGGGCGCAGTTTCGGGGCCGTCGGAACGACCACTGGAGAAGCGGTGTTCTCAACCGGGATGACCGGCTACCAGGAGACCCTCACCGATCCGAGCTATCGCGGTCAGGTGGTGATCATGACCGCCCCCCATGTCGGCAATACCGGGATGAATGACGAGGACCCCGAATCCCGTCGGATCTGGGTGGCCGGCTACGTCGTACGCGATCCGGCGCCGGCACCGTCGAACTTCCGCTCTCGGCGCAGCCTGGATAGCGAACTCATCGACGCGGGCATCGTCGGGATCCGCGAGATCGACACCCGTGCTCTGACGCGGCACCTACGTGAGGCTGGCGCGATGCGCGTGGGCATCTTCTCCGGTGACGCCTCGCAACGGCCCACGGAGGAACTGCTCGATGAGGTGCGTGCGACGGCATCGATGCTGGGCGCCGACCTGACCGACGAGGTCACCATCGAGCAGGCCTACGAGATCCCCGCGGTCGGTGATTCTCGTGGTGTCATCGCAGCGGTGGATCTCGGGATCAAATCGATGACCCCCCGGCGGCTGAGCGAGCGTGGTTTCACCGTTCGGGTCGTCCCCGCGAGCATCAGTGCTCACGACCTGCTCGACGCAGGTGCCGATGGGGTCTTCTTCTCCAATGGCCCAGGGGATCCTGCCACTGCCGCGCACACCGTCTCATTGGTTCGCGCGGCACTTGAAGCCCGTCGGCCGGTGTTCGGTATCTGCTTCGGCCACCAGATGCTGGGACGCGCCTTGGGATTTCCGACGTACAAACTGCGCTTCGGACACCGGGGCATCAACCAACCCGTCCAGGACCTTGCCACGGGCAGGGTCGCCATCACCGCGCATAACCATGGCTTCGCGGTGGATGCTCCTGTCGGGCAACCGCTGGAGACCGAATTCGGACGTGTCGAGGTGAGCCATGTCTGCCTGAACGATGGTGTCGTGGAGGGCCTGCGCTGTCTCGACGTACCTGCGTTCAGCGTGCAGTACCACCCTGAGGCTGCAGCGGGTCCGCATGATGCGGATCCGCTCTTCGACGATTTCGCCGCACTCATCGAAGGGAACCGCTGATGCCCAAGCGCGATGACATCGACTCCGTACTGGTCATCGGGTCCGGGCCCATCGTCATCGGTCAGGCGTGCGAGTTCGACTACTCCGGGACGCAGGCCTGTCGCGTGCTTCGCGCCGAGGGCATCCGGGTGATCCTGGTCAACAGCAACCCGGCCACGATCATGACCGACCCGGAGTTCGCCGATGCCACCTACATCGAACCCATCACCCCGGAGGTCGTCGAGAAGATCATCGCCCGCGAGAGGCCGCAGGCTCTCCTTCCGACACTGGGTGGGCAGACCGCACTCAACACGGCGATGGCGTTGCATGCCAGCGGTGTGCTCGCGAAGTACGACGTCGAACTCATCGGTGCCGATGTCGATGCGATCGAGCGAGGCGAGAATCGGGAGAAGTTCCGCCGGATCGTCAGTGAGGTCGGCAGCGAGAGCGCTCGCTCGGCCATCTGTCACAGCCTGGAGGAGTGCTTCAGCGCAGTCGAGGATCTGGGCTATCCGGTCGTCGTGCGGCCCTCCTTCACGATGGGAGGAGCCGGTTCGGGCATCGCCTTCGATGCGGAGGATCTGCAACGGATCGCCGGTACCGGCCTACAGGCCAGTCCGACCACCGAGGTGCTCCTCGAGGAGTCGATCCTCGGCTGGAAGGAGTACGAGCTCGAACTGATGCGGGATCGCCACGACAACGTCGTTGTCGTGTGTTCAATCGAGAACCTCGATCCCATGGGTGTGCACACCGGTGACTCCATCACCGTCGCCCCGGCGCTGACGCTCACCGACCGGGAATACCAGAAGATGCGCGATGTCGCGATCGACATCATCCGTGCGGTAGGCGTCGACACGGGTGGCTGCAATATCCAGTTCGCTGTCAATCCCGCTGATGGTCGGTTGATCGTGATCGAGATGAATCCCCGTGTCTCCCGGTCATCAGCCCTGGCTTCGAAGGCGACCGGCTTCCCGATCGCGAAGATCGCCGCGAAGCTCGCTGTCGGATACACCCTCGACGAGATCCCCAACGACATCACCAAGGAGACTCCCGCCTCCTTCGAGCCGACGCTCGACTACATCGTGGTGAAGGTGCCCAGATTCGCCTTCGAGAAGTTCCCGCAGGCTGACCAGACCCTCACCACCACGATGAAGTCGGTCGGTGAAGCCATGGCGATCGGCCGCAATTTCACAGAGGCGCTCAACAAGGCCCTCCGATCCTTGGAGAAGCCCGAGGCCGTCCTGTCGTGGGCCGGTTCACCCGACGATGTCGATGTGGCTGCTGAGATCGAGGCTGCCCGCACACCGCACGACGGTCGTCTCGTGCGAGTTCAGCGCGCCCTGTGGGGCGGGGCGAGCGTGGAGGATGTGTCGCGGGCCACCGGGATCGATCCGTGGTTCTGCGACCAACTATGCCTGATGAACGCCGTTGCGGAGGATCTTCGAGTTGCGCCCGAACTCGACGTGGACGTTCTGCGATCAGTGAAACGACATGGCTTCTCCGATCGTCAGATCGCCGATATCCGGGGTGTGAGCGAAGCCGAGGTGCGCGCTCTTCGACACACTCTCGGGGTGCGTCCGGTCTACAAGACAGTGGACACCTGCGCCGCGGAGTTCGAAGCCAAAACGCCCTACCACTACTCCTCCTATGACGAGGAGACGGAAGTGGAGCCGGGCACCCGTGACAAGGTGATCATCCTGGGCTCGGGTCCGAACCGGATCGGCCAAGGCATCGAGTTCGACTACTCCTGCGTGCACGCGAGCATGACCCTGCGCGAAGCCGGATACGAGACGATCATGGTCAACTGCAACCCCGAGACGGTCTCGACCGACTACGACACCTCCGATCGACTGTATTTCGAACCTCTGACCCTGGAAGACGTCCTCGAGGTCGTGCACGCCGAGTCTGCAGCCGGGCAGGTGGCCGGGGTGATCGTGCAGCTCGGTGGTCAGACGCCTCTGGGTCTCGCTCAGGGCCTGAAGGATGCTGGAGTGCCGATCGTGGGCACGTCGCCGGAGTCGATCCACCTCGCCGAGGAACGGGGAGCTTTCGGCCGCGTCCTTGCCGAGGCCGGACTCCCGGCGCCGCGTCACGGCACTGCTTTCTCCTTCGCTGAAGCCCGGCAGATCGCAGAGGAGATCGGCTACCCCGTCCTCGTTCGACCGTCCTACGTTCTGGGTGGGAGAGGGATGGAGATCGTGTACGACGAGGCCATGCTGGCCGGGTACCTCGAGCGTGCAGCGCGGGTCAACCCCGAGCATCCCGTACTCGTCGACAGATTCCTTGACGATGCGGTGGAGATCGATGTCGACGCGCTCTACGACGGAACCGATTTGTTCGTCGGGGGCATCATGGAGCACATCGAGGAAGCCGGGGTGCACTCAGGCGACTCCGCCTGCACACTGCCCCCGGTCACCCTGGGACCCTCCGAGATCGCCCGCATCGCCGAGTCGACACGAGCGATCGCTGAAGGGGTCGGGGTGCGAGGACTCCTCAACGTCCAGTTCGCTCTCGCGGGCAACGTCCTCCACGTCCTCGAGGCGAACCCACGCGCGTCACGTACCGTCCCATTCGTATCCAAGGCGACCAACGTGCCGCTGGCCAAGGCAGCAGCTCGCATCATGATGGGCGCCACCATCGAGCAGTTGCGCCGCGAAGGGATGCTGCCAAGCCAGGGTGATGGCTCAACTTTGCCCCCGGGAACCGCGATCTCGGTCAAGGAGGCGGTACTCCCGTTCGGACGATTCCACGGCGTCGACACTGTTCTCGGTCCGGAGATGAAGTCCACCGGTGAGGTGATGGGGATCGATGTGGACTTCGGCAGTGCTTTCGCGAAGTCGCAGATGGCCGCCTACGCCGGTGGCCTACCCTCCCGGGGAACGGTCTTCGTCTCGGTCGCCGATCGAGACAAGCGCTCGATGATCTTCCCGATCAAGCGATTGACCGATCTCGGTTTCGACATCGTGGCCACCGACGGGACCGCGGAGGTCCTGCGGCGACACGGGATCACCGCTGGGAACCTACGCAAACTCCGAGATGGCGAGGGCCCGCTCGGGGAGCGCACGACGGTTCAGGCCATCCTCGCCGGAGACATCGATCTGATCATCAATACGCCATTCGGAGTAGGCCCGCGCCTCGACGGCTATGAGATCCGCACCGCCGCCGTCATGACGGGGACCGCCTGCATCACGACCATCCAGGGACTGTCCGCGACGGTGCTCGGGATCGAGGCGCTCCTCGATGATCGAATCGGTGTTCGGTCTCTACAGGAGCATGCGCGGGATCTCGCCGCGCTGCGTGATCGAGTGACCTCCGCGCACACGACCTCCGAGGAGGAGAACTGATGCCCATCCAGTACCGAAGCGAGGTCGTGTCCCTTCGTCGCGCTGGCCGGTACCACGTGCTGACGCTCACCGCGGGATCGATTCCGGAAACGACGCGTCCTGGACACTTCATCGGTGTTGCGATCGGCGGCAGTGAATCGGGCCTGCTGCTGCGACGAGCATTCTCCATCCACGGGGTTCAAGAGCGCGGAGTCTTCGGTGGGACCGTCGATATCGTCGTCGCACCGCACGGTCCGGGGACCCGTTGGCTCGTCGCGCGCCATCGTGCTGATCCCCTCGACATCATCGGGCCCCTGGGGCGACCGTTCTCCCTCCCTCGGGATCCGGTGTCCTGTGCGCTCATCGGCGGTGGCTACGGATCCGCACCGCTCTTCATGCTCGCTGAGGCCCTTCGGGCGCGCGGATGTCGCGTCGACATGGTGCTGGGAGCCTCGACGGAGGAGAAGCTGTTCGGTGTCCTGGAGGCCAAGCGCATGGCGTCCACGGTGACAGTGACCACAGAAGACGGGTCGCTGGGCATCGCTGGACGTGTGACCGACGGGCTTGCTCGTGTCATGGACGATCACAACACCGACGTCGTCTACGCATGCGGCCCGATGGCCATGCTCGCAGCTGTCGCCGACATGGCCAGCCAGCGTGGGATCTACAGTCAGTGCGCGGTCGAGGAGTCCATGGCCTGTGGCGTCGGAGTGTGCATGACCTGTGTGCTTCCGGTCATCGGTGATGATGGCGTGACCCGCATGGTGCGCTCGTGTGTCGAAGGTCCGGTCTTCCGCGGCGATCGTGTTCGCTGGGACGATGTCGGCACGGTCCCACCCGACACTCTGGGGGCACCCGTGAGCGAAGGAGGTCTGCGATGACACGTGCCGTGGTGCGTCCGGCAGAGTCACTGGCCCCTCCGATCCATGACGAGGTGGACATGTCGACCACGCTCGCCGGCCTGGAACTGCCCAGTCCCGTTCTCACCGCTTCTGGATGCGCGGCGGCAGGACGCGAGCTCGATCAGTTCTTCGACATCACGCAGATCGGCGCAGTCGTCACGAAGAGCATCATGCCCGAACCACGCTCGGGGCGGCCGACACCGCGGATGGCCGAGACTCCCAGCGGAATGCTCAACTCCATCGGCCTTCAGGGACCGGGCATCGCCAGCTTCATCGAACGTGACCTTGCCTGGTTGCGCGAACGCGGTGCGCGAGCGATCGTCTCCATCGCCGGTGACTCAGTGGACGACTACGCGCGACTGGCGAAGATCCTGCGGATGCAGGAGGGCGTCAGCGCGATCGAGGTCAACATCTCCTGCCCCAATGTCGAGGACCGCGGCAAGGTGTTCGCCTGCGATGCCGGCAGCGCGTCTGCCGTTATCCAGGCAGTTCGCCGTAACACCGACTCACGGGTCCCGATCCTGGCCAAGCTATCGCCCGACGTCACGGACATCACGACCATCGCCCTCGCCTGCGTTCGCGCCGGCGCCGACGGTCTGTCGGTGATCAACACCCTGCTGGGAATGGTGATCGACACCGAGCGGATGCGTCCGGCGCTCGCAGGCGTGACGGGTGGGTTGTCGGGTCCAGCCATACGTCCGGTCGCGGTACGGTGCGTGTGGCAGATCCGTCAAGCGCTCCCCGAGGTTCCTATTCTCGGCATGGGTGGCATCCGCACCGGCGTCGACGCCTTGGAGTTCCTCCTTGCCGGCGCGAATGCCGTGTCGGTGGGAACCATGGTGTTCAACGACCCCGGTGCGCCGATGCGCGTGCATCTGGAATTGCAGACAGTTCTGGCTGAACGCGGATTCAGCGGAGTACGAGACGTGATCTCACTCGCCCACTCCTACGCAGAACGCGACTCGGCTTCCGAAATCGACGATCCCGTCGACAGCGAGGCGGATCCGGGGGAGTGGTGACCGCTCCCATCGCGGTGGCCCTCGATGCTGCCGATGCCGCAACGATGATCCGCTGGGCCCATCAGGTGGGTCCCGTTGTCAGCACCTTGAAGATCGGCCTGGAGACCTACCTGCGGGATGGGGCCCCTGCGGTGGCGAGCGCGCGCGAGGCAGCAGGTGAACAGACCGCGATCTTCCTCGATCTGAAGCTCCACGACATCCCCGCCACCGTGGCCGGGGCGTCCCGCTCGGTCGCCGCTTTGGAGCCGGACTTCCTCACCGTGCACGCCTCGGGAGGTCCCGCGATGATCGAGGCGGCGGCCATGACACTGCCGGATACCCGCATCACCGCCGTGACTGTCCTGACCTCGCTGAGCGAAGCGGACCTGCGGATGCTGGGTGTCCTCCCCGATGGCGAGCACGTCGTGGATGTGGTTCGACGCTGGGCGCAGTTGTCGGTCGAAGCTGGCGCGCGAGCCCTCGTGTGTTCGCCTCGCGAGGTGGCGGCTGTCCGCGAAGTCGTCCCCGCGGACGTCACCCTGATCACTCCCGGGGTACGACCTGCCGGATCCGATGCCGGAGATCAACAGCGCATCGCCACCCCGGGAGAGGCGATGGCAGCGGGCGCGGACCTGCTCGTCATCGGTCGACCCATCACGGGATCGAGGGACCCTCGTGCTGCTGCGGAGATGATCGCGCAGGAGTGCATCGCGCACCCGGGAATCGCGTGAGCACCCCACCTCTTGATGAGGCGGCTCGCGCACGCGGCAGGGCTCAGGCGATCGAGGCGCGCCGCCGCCGCGCCGAGGTCAAGGCTGATCTGGCCACCGGTAGTCGGACTCTGGAGTCGGTCCTCGACCTGCGCCACGATCCGATCCTGTCCCGGCTGCGGATCGATGAGGTCCTGCGTGCACTGCCCGGAATCGGACCGGCACGGACCCGGCGAATCCTCGAGGAATGCGAGATCGATTCGAAGCGCCGCCTCGGACAACTCGGTGATCTGCAGATTCGCCGGGTGACCGAAGCCCTGTCCCGCCCGCAGATCGACGCGCTGGCCGATGAGTCGGTCGGAGAGCCCGTCGATGCGATGGGAGCACGCCTCCTCGTCCTGTCCGGCCCCTCCGGGGTCGGGAAGTCCTCGGTCGTGTCCTATCTGCGTGAGCATCATCCGCGACTGTGGTTCTCAGTCTCGGTCACCACTCGACCACCACGACCGGGCGAGGTGGACGGTGTTGATTATCACTTCATCAGCGCGGAGGAATTCGACCGGCTGCGAGCCGAGGGTGAGTTGCTGGAGTGGGCGGTATTCGCGGGGAATTCCTACGGGACCCCGGCTGCCCCGGTGGCGCAGCGACTCGCGCGCGGTGAACCGGTGATCTGTGAGATCGACCTTCAGGGGGCTCGTCAGGTCAGGGCCACCGACCCCCATGCCCTGCTCGTCTTCCTCGCCCCGCCCTCGTGGCAGGTCCTCGTGGAGCGACTCACCGGCCGCGGCACCGAAGCCCCCCACGTGGTCACCGAGCGTCTCCAGACAGCCCAGCGCGAGCTGGCAGCCGAGCGCGAATTCGACGTGGTCGTGGTCAATGATGCGGTCCCCCGAGCAGCCGAGGAGATCATCGATCTGCTTCCGGGGTAGACTCACCTCTGCCGCTGGAGCGCATTCGGCGCTCACCGCACCCCCTTCACCGGGGTTATCTCCAACAGGAAGGCCAAGCCCGTGTCGTCACCGCGCCCCGAGGGCATCACCTACCCCGCGATCGACGATCTGCTGGAGCGCACCGACTCCAAGTACTCCCTGGTGATCTACTCAGCCAAGCGCGCACGACAGATCAACGCCTACTTCTCCCAACTCGGCGAGGGACTGCTGGAGTACGTCGGGCCTCTGGTGGAGACTCACGTCCAAGAGAAGTCTCTGTCCATCGCATTGCGAGAGATCGACGCAGGACTGCTGACCGCCGAACCGATCGATCCGCTCGCCGTGCCCGCGGTCGAGTCGGTCGTGGTGACCACCGAGATCGACCCATTCGTCGTGGTCGAGGGTGAGGCGTCCGACGAGTCACCGCAGGACGCATCCTGAAGTCACGGATCCTGCTGGGAGTCTCAGGTGGCATAGCCGCCTATAAGGCGTGCACGCTGCTGAGGCTGCTGAAGGAATCCGGGCACGATGTCCGGGTTGTGCCGACCCCATCGGCTCTGAAATTCGTCGGCACTCCGACGTGGGAGGCCCTATCGGGTCATCCGGTCGCCAGCGAGGTGTGGCAGGACGTTCCCAGCGTCGGCCATGTCGAACTCGGTCGATGGGCCGAGCTCGTCATCGTCGCACCCGCGACGGCCGACCTCCTCGCACGCGCCGCTACGGGGATGGCCGATGACCTCCTGACGACCTCCCTGCTGACCGCGACCTGCCCGGTCCTCTTCGCCCCAGCGATGCACACCGAGATGTGGCTGCACGCGGCAACCCAGGCCAATGTGTCGACCCTGATCGAGCGGGGGAGTCACGTACTGCCACCGGCGATCGGTCGGCTCACCGGGGCGGACTCCGGGCCCGGGCGGCTGCCCGAACCAGTCGACATCATGGAAGCCGCGCTCGCGCTCCTCGGTCCCCGAGATCTCGAGGGTCGGCGCGTCCTCATCTCAGCCGGAGGTACCCGCGAACCGATCGACCCGGTGCGTTTCATCGGCAATCGCAGCAGCGGGCGCCAGGGCGTCGCTATCGCAAATCGGGCTCGGGCGCGCGGTGCTGAGGTCACCCTCGTAGCGGCCCACCTCGAGGTCGCACCCGTGGACGGTGTTCGCGTGGTGGGGGTGGAGACCGCAGAGTCGATGCGTCAGGCGATGCTCACCGAGTCGGATGAGGCCGATGTCGTCATCATGGCTGCTGCGGTCGCGGATTTCCGCCCAGTCTCGGCCGCGATGACCAAGATCAAAAAGGGTGACGAATCTGCCTCGGCGCCTCAGGTCATCCTCGAGCGAACCGCGGACATCCTGGCCGAACTCGTCGATCAGCGACGTGAGGGGCAGGTCATCGTGGGGTTCGCGGCGGAGACCGGCGACGACTCCTCGAGCGTGATCGAGCTCGGTCGCGCCAAGCTCACCCGTAAGCAGTGCGACCTGCTGGTGGTCAATGACGTGAGCGGCGATCGAGTCTTCGGCCGGGACACCAATGAGGCGATCATTCTCGGACGCGATGGATCGACGGTGGAGGTCGCCCACGGGACCAAATCTGCACTGGCCGACACGCTGCTCGATACTGTGGCGACACGCCTGCGCCCAACCCGCTAGAGTGACAGCCATCGTCTTGAGCGCCAGCGCGAAGCCCCGGCTTGCTGGCCGGCAACCCTCGTAAGCGCGGTGGGGTGCCCCGGGTGGTGACGAGGCCCATCGGGCAAGCGCGTCATGCGAACGACTTGCCCCGCCGTGAAGGAGTCGCATCAGTTGTCCCCACGCCTGTTCACCTCTGAGTCCGTGACCGAGGGCCATCCCGACAAGATGGCCGATCAGATCTCCGATGCGATCCTCGACGACCTGCTCCGCCAGGATGCGCGCAGTCGCGTCGCAGTGGAGACCATGCTCACTACTGGGCAGGTCCATGTCGCCGGCGAGGTGACCACCTCGGGATTCGCCGATGTCATGCAGTTGGTGCGCGATGTCGTCCTCGAGATCGGGTACGACTCATCGGTCAAAGGATTCGATGGCGAGTCATGCGGTATCTCGGTGTCGATCGGGAAGCAGTCACCCGATATCGCGCAGGGGGTCGACGATGCCTTCGAGGAACGTGTCGATCACAGTGGGGATCCCCTCGACCGACAGGGCGCTGGTGACCAAGGCCTGATGTTCGGCTACGCCACCGACGAGACCCCCACCCTGATGCCGTTGCCGATCTCACTCGCGCATCGACTCTCCGAGCGGCTGACCGAGGTCCGCAAGTCCGGAGATGTTCCGTATCTTCGCCCGGACGGCAAGACGCAGGTGACCATCGAGTACGACGCGGATGACCGACCACTGCGTATCGACACGATCGTGGTGTCCAGCCAGCACGCTCGCGACATCAACCTCGACACCCTGCTCACGCCGGACATTCGCAAGCACGTCGTCGAGCCCATCCTGCAGACAGTCGATCTGGAGAGCAGCGACTATCGACTGCTGGTCAACCCCACCGGTCGTTTCGAGGTCGGCGGTCCCATGGGTGATGCTGGACTCACCGGTCGCAAAATCATCGTGGACACCTATGGCGGGATGGCCCGCCACGGTGGGGGTGCGTTCTCCGGTAAGGATCCCTCGAAGGTCGACCGCTCGGCGGCGTACGCCATGCGCTGGGTGGCCAAGAACGTCGTCGCTGCCGGTCTTGCGCGTCGGTGCGAGGTTCAGGTGGCGTATGCGATCGGCAAGGCTCAGCCGGTCGGTGTGTTCGTGCAGACCTTCGGTACCGGTGTGCTCCCCGATGAACGTATCCAGCAGATCGTGCAGGAGGTGTTCGATCTGCGGCCGGCGGCGATCATCGCCGATCTGGATCTGCTCCGGCCGATCTACCGACCGACCGCCGCATATGGACATTTCGGTCGGGAGCTACCTGACTTCACCTGGGAGCGCACTGACCGGGTGGATGCCCTGCGCGCCGCCGCCAACCTCTAACCCCTTTCTGTCGTCTGAGGGGAGGGGTGTCGGGTGGACCTGGCACCATCGGGGCTGTGTCCAGCGATCCGGCTCCCGAGCTCCCGGTTGCCCGAGTCGCTGTCGATGTCTCACTCGCCCACCTCGACCGATACTTCGACTACTCCGTGCCCGCCCGCATGGCGCAGGAGGCAGTCCCCGGGACTCGTGTGCGGGTGCGATTCGCCGGTCGGCTAGTCGACGGGTTCGTCATCGAGCGCGTCGCCCACAGTGAGCATCGACTTGCTCCGCTGGAGCGGGTGGTCTCCCCGGTACCGGTACTCCTGCCCCAGACTGTCCAGCTCGCGCGAGCGGTCGCGGACCGCTACGCCGGCAGCCTGTCCGATGTGCTGCGCGCAGCCATTCCCCCACGCCATGCGCGGGCTGAGGCAGCGGTGCTTGCGACCCCCCCTCCATCCCCTCCGATTCATGGAGGCGAGACCCCTGTGGATCCTCGCGGTGAAGGAACTCTCGGTGGGTGGAGTGGGTACATCGGTGGTGAAGCGCTGGTCCGCCGAGCCGTTGCTGGTGAGCCGGTGCGCGCCGTGTGGGATGTGGGACCGACCGATGAATGGCCCCGACGCCTGGCGACCATCGCCGAGCACTCCCAGGCGCAAGGCACCGGGATGCTGGTCGTCCTACCCGATGCGCGAGATGTAGAGCGGGTGCGTGCGGCGTTCATCGAAGTCCTGGGTAAGGCCAACTTCGAAGTGCTCACCGCGGATGCTGGCCCCCAGCGCCGGTACGCGGCATTCCTGCGCCTGGTGACAGGTCGTTCCCGGATCGCCATCGGGACCCGTGGTGCGTGTTTTGCGCCAGTTCCCGAACGCAGTGTGCTGTGCATCATCGACGACGGTGAAGAAACGCTGGTTGAGCCGCATGCACCGGGTTGGCATGCGCGCGAGGTGCTCGCATTGCGGTCCCACCTACACGGCGCCCCTCTCATCGCTGGGGGATACACGCGCTCCATCATCGACCAGTCCTGGATCGAATCCGGTTGGGCTGCAGCGGTGTCTATGTCGCGCGATCAGATCCGATCACGAGCACCACGCGTGCGAACGGTCGGTGATGACCCTTCACGGGTGCCCCGTGAGGCGTGGTCTGTTGTGCGGGACGGACTTCTCGAAGGGCCCGTGCTCGTTCAGGTCGCGCGTCGGGGGTATGTCCCGGGTACCGCGTGCCAGCGATGCCGCGCACTCGCACGATGCACAGCCTGCGGGGGTCCGATCACTCTGGGAGAAGCCGATGCTGTTCCCACGTGCGGCTGGTGTGCGAATCCGGCGCCGAACTGGCGCTGCCCGCACTGCCACGGTTCCCGTTTGCGGGCCGTCGCACGGGGCTCCACTCGTACTGCAGAGGAACTAGGTCGGGCATTTCCCGACACTCTCGTCATCGCCTCCGGCGGCGATCGGATCATCGACGAGATCGATGAGCAACCAGCACTCGTGGTGGCGACTCCGGGAGCCGAACCGGTCGCGAAGGGGGGCTACGCGGCCGTGGCACTGCTCGACGCGCAGACGATGCTGTCTCGAGCCAGTCTGGCAGCGGGGGAGGAGACCGTGCGCCGATGGTTCACTGCAGCGGCACTGGCACGGCCGCGGGCTCCCCTCGTCATCACTGCCGAGGCAGGTGTCGCCCCCGTCGCCGCCCTGGTGCGATGGGATCCAGGATGGTTCGCAGCCCGTGACCTCGCTGAACGTCGTGAGCTGCGATTGCCTCCCGTGCGACGAAGCGCCACGGTGACCGGCACCTACGCTGCTCTTGACGAGGTACGCGCCCTACTGCCGAAGGACGTGATCGTTCACGGTCCGCTCCCCGTCGGCGATGAGCGGGGGCGCCTGCTCCTGCTCGCTGATCGTGACGTCGGTCCCGCTATGACCAGGGCCCTTCGCGAAGCAGCAGCGGTGCGCACCGCACGCAGGGAGACTTCCGGCCTCGACATCCGTATCGATCCGGCGGACTGGGGAGGTCTCCCGTCGCACGCCTAGACTGGGGCAGTGCCACCCCGGTGGCTTCTGGATCGACTCATCGAAAGGACGCGACCATGGCAGTGCAGCAGATCCGGTTGTTCGGAGACCCGATCCTGCGCACACCTGCTGATGAAGTCGTCGATTTCGACAAGGAACTTCGCAAATTGGTCGCTGATCTCACCGACACGATGCGCGATGCACCCGGTAGCGGATTGGCCGCACCCCAGATCGGAGTCTCCCTGCGAGTCTTCACCTGGTGGGTCGACGACGAGCTCGGGCATCTGTGCAATCCCAGCCTGGATCTGTCGGAGGAAACCCAGGAGGGTGAGGAGGGGTGCTTGAGCATCCCGGACCTGTCCTTCGACACGCGACGAGCTCGTCGAGTGGTGGCGCGTGGGTTCGATATGCACGGTGAGCCGGTCACGATCGAGGGGAGCGATCTGCTCGCCCGGGCCATCCAGCACGAGACCGATCACCTCGACGGCGTCTTGTTCATCGACCGCCTCGACGCGCAGACCCGCAAGGAGGCCATGAAGGCCATTCGGGATGCCGAATGGTTCGGTGAGCCGGCCCCCACGGTCAAGGTCAGCCCGCACACGATCTCATCGAAGTGGCTGTAGACGCGTGCGCGTGCTGTTCGCGGGCACTCCCGATGCTGCGGTGCCCGCGCTCGACGCTCTGATCGCCTCGGATCATGAGGTCTGCGCGGTGCTCACTCGTCCTGATGCCCCGGCCGGGCGTGGGCGCACCCTGGTGCGCAGCCCCGTGGGCGCCCGTGCGGATGAGATCGGCATCCCCGTCTTGACCCCCACCCGGGTGCGTGACGAGGCTTTCCTCGCTGACCTCACCGAGTTGGCACCGCAGGCCTGTCCGATCGTCGCGTACGGCGCACTCATCCCCCCTGAGGCCCTGCGGATCCCTACCCACGGGTGGATCAATCTGCACTTCTCGCTCCTTCCCGCTTGGCGAGGTGCGGCTCCCGTGCAGCATGCGATCTGGCACGGCGACGATCTCACCGGTGCCTCGACATTCGTGCTCGACGAAGGGTTGGACACCGGTCCGGTCCTGGGCACAGTCACCGAGCCGATCGGGTCGCGTGACACCAGTGGCGATCTGCTCCAACGCCTGTCCATCAGCGGTGCCGAGTTGCTCGTGCGCACCCTCGATGGCGTGGAGCAAGGCGCACTGTCCCCGGTGGTACAACCATCAGACGGGGTGAGTCTGGCTCCCAAGATCGAGGTGGCGGACGCGCAGGTGGATTTCTCCCAGCCCGCGATCCGGGTGGATCGCCAGATCCGCGCCTGCACACCGGCGCCGGGGGCATGGGTGATCGCCCAGGGTGAGCGACTACGCCTCGGGCCGGTGTCGCTACCTGGTTCGGGGGAGCAGGGCGTGGCGTCACCGGAGGGCCTCGGACCGGGGCACATCCACGCTGGTCGGCGCGAGGTGTGGGTGGGCACCGCGACGGTGCCGGTCCTCCTCGGAGAGGTCACCCCGGCAGGTAAGCGGGCGATGCCCTCGGCTGACTGGGCGAGGGGTGCTCGTCTGGCACCCGGCGACGTTCTGGCATGAGCGGCGAGCGGTCATGACCGAGCGTCACCATCGTCCGCCTCGAGGGAGTGGGGCTGGTCGTGACTCCAGACGCCCCCGGGAGACGGGAGGCACTCAGGGGGTGCGAGGTGCTCGGGGGGCGAGGGGTGCCGCGTACGACCTGCTGCACGCGGTGGCGGCAGACGATGCGTATGCGAATCTCCTCTGGCCGAGGATCCTCGCCGATGCGGGTCTCGATGAGCGGGACGCGGCCTTTGCGACCGAACTCGCCTACGGAACCCTGCGTTGGCGTGGACTGTGCGACGGCGTACTCGCCGACTGCGTGGATCGTCCGCTCGATCGCATCGATCCGCGCGTGGTCGACCTGCTGCGGCTGGGGGTCTATCAACTCCTGCTGATGGGAACCGCTGATCACGCGGCAGTGGCGGAGACCGTCACCCTCGCCAAGTCGGTGGTCGGCGAGGGGCCGGCTCGACTGGTGAATGCGGTACTGCGCCGGGTGGCCCGCGAGGGTGACGAGACGATCTGGCGCGAACGGGTCGCACCCGGGGAGAGCCTGGCGGACCTGTCGACCGCCTGGTCGCACCCACGGTGGATCACGACGGCGTTAGCCGAGTCGCTGGCCTCTCAGGGACGCCGTGATGAACTCGTCGACCTCCTGCGGGCGGACAATGCCCCGGCGCGGCCGGTTCTCGTCGCGCGTCCGGGGGTGTTGCCCATGGAGGATCTCCTTGCCTCGGCGGACGCCCTGCCGGGCCGCTGGTCCCCCTATGCGGCAACGCTGCGTCGCGGTCGACCGCACGATATTCCCGCGGTACGCGACGGCCGGGCCGGTGTCCAGGATGAGGGCAGCCAGTTGATCGCACTCGCACTCGCCGCTGTCCCGGTGGAGGGATCCGATGCGACCTGGGTGGACCTGGCAGCAGGCCCCGGTGGCAAAGCGGCGCTCCTCGCGGGCTTGGCGATGCAGCGCGGTGCCCATCTGATCGCGGTCGAGCCTCACGAGCATCGAGCCGAGTTGGTGCGGCGCACCCTGCGAGTCTTCCCGGAGGGCGTTACCCGGGTGATCTGCGCCGATGGTCGCGATGCGCTCGCAGCCGGATCCGCCGATCGGGTGCTGCTCGATGCGCCCTGCACAGGTCTGGGTGCGCTGCGGCGGCGCCCTGAGGCACGATGGCGACGCACCCCGGCCGACCTCGCGACCCTGGGCCCCCTCCAGCGAGAGCTCCTCGATGCCGCCCTTCGAGTGGCTCGACCCGGCGGAGTCGTGGCCTATGCGACCTGTTCGCCACACCTTGCCGAGACCGATGCCGTTGTCGATGACGTGGTGCGACGCCACCCGGAGGTCGAGCAGATCGATGCCCGTGAGTTCCTCCCCGGAGTCGATGACCTCGGACCTGGGCCGGCGGTACGGCTGTGGCCGCACGTGCACGGAACCGACGGGATGTACCTGGCCCTGCTGCGCCGGTGACCCACAGCGCTACCCTCCATGAGTGTGAAGCCGCTCATCTGCCCGAGCCTGCTCTCGGCTGATTTCGCCCGGCTTGCCGAGGAGGCAGCGCGGGTGGAGTCGGCGGATTGGCTGCATGTCGATGTGATGGATTACCACTTCGTGCCCAATCTCACCCTCGGTTTACCGGTCGTGGAGTCGCTCCTCCGTGCGACCTCGACTCCGCTCGACTGCCACCTGATGATCGATGATCCCGATCGCTGGGCGCCCTCGTACGCCGAGGCCGGTGCCGGGAGCGTGACCGTGCACGCCGAAGTCGCCAAGGCCCCGCTGCGACTCGCTCGCACCCTGCGTGCGGCCGGTGCTCGGGCAGGGCTTGCGCTGAACCCCGGAACCTCGATCGAGCCCTACGCCGACCTCATCGCGGACTTCGACATGGTGCTCATCATGACCGTCGAACCGGGGTTCGGTGGTCAGCCCTTCCTCGACGAGGTCCTCCCCAAACTCGCCAGAACTCGCCAGATCGCCGATGCGAAGGGGCTGGACATCTGGTTGCAGGTCGACGGGGGAGTCTCGGAGTCGACGATCGAGCGGTGCGCGTCGGCGGGTGCGACGGTCTTCGTTGCCGGTTCTGCGGTCTTCGGGGCGCAGGATCCCGACCGGATGATCCGCCATTTGCGTGGTGTGGCGGAGGAGGCAATGCGCGGGGCTCAGGGGTCGACGACCGCGTGATCTCGTCACCCGAGCGCGTCGGCCTCGCCCGCGCCCTCGACCTTGCTCGTACCCCCGGTGTGCCACCGGGGCCCAATCCTCGCGTCGGTTGTGTACTCCTCGACTCCGAGGGGGCGGTGATCGGTGAGGGATTCCATCGAGGAGCCGGCACTCCGCACGCCGAGGTGGCCGCTCTCGCCGAGGCGGGTCCGCATGCACGGGGGGCAACCGCGGTGGTGACCCTCGAGCCATGTGACCATCACGGACGCACGGGGCCTTGCACGCAGGCGTTGATCGATGCCGGTGTCTCGCGGGTGGTCTTCGCGATGGATGATCCAACCGAACTCGGAGGCGGGGGAGCGCGGCGGCTCGCCGACGCTGGAGTGCAGGTGGAGCGGGCCGACGTGGACGAGGCGCTTCGTGCTCGCGAGTTCCTCGCACCCTGGGCGTCAGCGGCCACCCGGGGGCGACCCTTCGTCACCCTCAAGATGGCCTCGACCCTCGACGGGCGAGTGGCTGCTTCCGACGGCACGAGCAGGTGGATCACCGGTCCCCAGTCCCGCATCGAGGTGCATCGCTTGCGCGCCGAGGTCGACGCTGTCGTGGTGGGAACGGGGACCGCCTGGATCGACGACCCTTCCTTGACGGTGCGTGACGTCGATGCCGGCGGATACCAGCCGATGCGCGTGGTGGTGGGCGAACGCGAGCTTCCCGCGCACGCGACGTTGCGTGCCGAGGACGTCGTGCATCTGCGCATCCGGGACCCCCGGATGATCCTGGATGACCTGTGGAGGAGGGGGGTCCACCATGTGCTGCTGGAAGGCGGTCCGACCGTGGCAGCCGCCTGGCTCGAGGCATCTGTGGTGGATCGACTCGTGTGGTTCATCGCCCCGGTGATCCTCGGCGCTGGCCCCAGTGCCGTGGGCGATCTGGGGATCTCGACCCTGACGGACGCGAGCCGCTGGGAGGTGCTGGAGGTGTGCCGTAGTGGGGATGATGCGAGGATCGTGGCCGCGCCGCTGCCCACCGGGGTGCCTGGCGGGAAGGGAACCTGAGCCGTGTTCACCGGGATCGTGGAGGAGAAAGGCCGCGTCGTCGACGTGGTTCACCTGCCTGATGACGCGGCTCGGCTGCGCGTGCAGGGTCCCCGCGTCACCACTGATGCTGGCCTCGGAGACTCCATCGCGGTCAACGGTGTGTGCCTGACGGTGTCCCAACTAGACGATGACGTCTTCGATGCCGACGTCATGCGCGAGACTCTCGTGCGCTCCTCCCTGGCCGGAATCGCATCCGGTGACGAGGTCAATCTCGAACGTGCGGTGACACCCTCGACGCGTCTGGGCGGTCACCTCATGCAGGGTCATGTCGACGGCACCGGAGAAATCCTCGCTCGCGAACCGGCAGAGCACTGGGAGGTCGTGCGCATCGGCCTCCCTGACCGACTGGCTCGCTACGTGGTCGAGAAGGGTTCGATCGCCGTCGATGGAGTTTCGCTCACCGTGGTCGAGGTGGGATCAGCTTCACAGGGCGACTTCTTCTCGGTGTCCTTGATTCCCACGACCCTCGCTGAGACCACCCTGGGCTCGCGCGAGGTGGGGTCGGTGGTCAACCTCGAAGTCGACGTTCTGGCCAAGTACGTCGAACGCGCCCTGGCCTACGGGCCAACCGTCGATGGGGGAGTGGAGGCACGATGACCACCGTGGATGATGCTCTCGACGAGGTGCGACTGGACACGATCGAGGAGGCGGTTGCCGCAATCGCTGCAGGTCGCGCCGTTGTCGTCGTCGACGATCCGGGCCGTGAAAACGAAGGTGACCTGATTTTCGCTGCGTCGCTGTCGACGCCTGAACTGACCGGCTTCATGATCCGATACACCTCCGGATACGTCTGTGTGGGAATGACCGGCGCCGATCTCGATCGGCTCGGATTGCCCCCCATGACGGCGGTGAACGAGGATGCTCGCGGCACCGCTTACGCCGTGTCGGTGGATGCCCGTGATGTGGAGGCGACCGGGATCAGCGCCCGCGACCGCTCCCACACCATCAGTGTGCTGGCTAATCCGGGCACCCAGCCCTATGACCTCGCTCGCCCAGGCCATGTGATGCCGCTGCGAGCGGTCGACGGTGGAGTGCTGCGTCGGGCCGGACACACCGAGGCATCGGTGGACCTGGCTCGCATGGCCGGTCTCGCCCCTGCAGGCGCACTGTGCGAGTTGGTGAATGACGACGGCTCGATGATGCGCGCACCGCAGTGCCGCGAGTTCGCCGATCAGCATGGCCTGGTGATGATCTCCATTCGCGACCTCATCGCGCACCGCGCTCGTCGAGAGAAGCACGTCGAACGTGTAGCCGAGGCGAACCTGCCCACGGAATTCGGCGACTTCCGGGCTATCGGATACCGCAATCGCCTCGACGGAATCGAGCACGTCGCTTTAGTGTGCGGTGATATCGGCGATGGCGAAGGAGTGCTCACCCGGGTGCACTCGGAGTGCCTCACCGGGGACGTACTCGGTTCGCTGCGCTGCGATTGCGGTCCCCAGTTGCATGCCGCGATGGCCGCTGTCGGCGCAGAGGGTCGTGGGGTCGTGCTCTACCTTCGCGGTCACGAGGGCCGTGGCATCGGGCTGCTGCACAAACTTCGGGCGTACCAGTTGCAGGATGCCGGGCGCGACACCGTCGATGCCAATCTCGAGCTCGGTCTGCCGATGGATGCACGTGATTACGGGATGGGTGCCCAGATTCTTGCCGATCTGGGGATCCATTCGATGCGCTTGCTGTCGAACAACCCCGCCAAGCGCGCCGGACTCGAAGGCTATGGGCTGCACATCAATGGGCGGGTTCCGCTGGTGGTGGAACCCAATGAACACAACATGCACTATCTCCACACGAAGGCGACTCGGATGGGACACGACCTCACGACGACCGAGGAGGATGCGTGAGCGGCAGCGGCGCCCCGCAGACCTCGGTTGTCGATGCGGGTGGTCGACGCGTGGCGATCGTCGCCGCCTCCTGGCACGACCAGGTGATGGACGGACTCGTCGCTTCGGCTGTCGATTACTGCTCCCAGGCAAGGGCTGATGTCGAAGTCATGCGCGTCCCGGGCACCTTCGAACTACCCGTGGTCTCGATGGCATGTGCCCGTGCCGGCTTCGATGCGGTGATCGCTCTCGGTGTCGTCATCCGCGGCGGGACCCCGCATTTCGAATACGTCTGCGATGCCGCGACGAGTGGTCTCAATCGTGTCGCCCTGGACACCGGTGTCCCGATCGGGTTCGGGGTGCTGACCTGCGATACCGAGGAGCAAGCTCTCGATCGAGCGGGGTTGCCCGGTTCGCGCGAGGACAAGGGTCGGGAGGCAGCCCACGCCGCCCTGGCCACCGCCATCGTCCTGGCGGGGATCACCAGGCCCTAGGCTGAGGGCTCGTGAAGACATTCGAGGGCCTCTTCGCAGAGATCCAAGCCAGGAAGCTCGATCCGCACCCCCCGAGCGGGACGACCCGCCTGCTCGACGACGGGATTCATGCCATCGGCAAGAAGATCGTCGAGGAGGCCGCCGAGGTGTGGATGGCCGCCGAGCACGAGGGGCGCGATCGCACGGCTGAGGAGATCGCCCAGTTGCTCTACTTCATCGAAGTCCTCATGGTCTCCGCGGACATCACCCTCGAGGACGTCTACCAGCGCCTGTAGGCGCCACCATCGCGAAAGGTCACCAGTGCTGCGCGTCGCCTTGCCCAATAAGGGACAACTCGCCGATCCGGCTCGCACCATGCTGTCGGAGGCCGGCTACCTCCATGCTGCTGCGGCTCGTGATCTGGTGGTCCAGGATCCCGATAACGATGCGGAATTCTTCTTTCTGCGACCCAAGGACATCGCCACCTACGTTGGGTCAGGAACCCTGGACGTCGGAATCACCGGACGTGACATGCTGCTGGATTCTGGGGCAACGGCCGAGGAGATCATGGCGTTGGGTTTCGCAGGATCCACGTTCCGGTTAGCGGCACCCGTGGGCACTGCACGGACAGCACAGGATCTCTCCGGCCGACGCATCGCGACCTCCTACCCGGGTCTGCTCGCCGACTTCCTGGCCCGCGAGGGAGTCGACGCCGAGGTCGTCCGCCTCGATGGTGCTGTCGAGAACGCCGTCGCGCTCGGGGTGGCCGATGCTGTTGCCGACGTTGTGGCAACGGGTACGACGATCCGCAAGGCTGGTTTGGAGATCATCGGCGAGCCGATCCTGGTCAGCGATGCACTCCTGGTGCGGCGCATCGGTGCCGAGCCCGATCCGGCAGTGGATAATTTCGTGCGGCGGCTGCACAGCGTGATGGTCGCGCGGGCCTATGTGCTCGTCGACTACGACATCGCGGCGGACCAGGTGGATCGGGCCTGTGCCATCACTCCGGGGATCGAGTCCCCGACGGTCTCACCTCTGCACGATCCGGCCTGGGTCGCAGTGCGTGCGATGGTGTCTCGCCGCGATGTGCATCGGATCATGGACGAGTTGTACGCCCTGGGTGCGCGAGGGATTCTCGTGACCGACATTCACGCCTGCCGTCTGTAGGCGATCCACGAAACGACCCGGACACAGGAGGTCATGGATCATGGTCGAGGGTGCAGGGCGTCGACTGGAAGTCCCGACCGCGTTCACCGGGGATGATGGATCAGCCCCACCGGCATTGCGCGCGGCTTTGGATCGTTACGCCGAGGATCGTTCTGCGCACGCTGATGTGCTCGATGAGTTGACCGAATCACGCCTGCTGGTACCGGTGGTGGCGGTGCTGGAGGAGTCCGAGGTCACCAGCGATCACCGGGGGCGTGACCTCGAGGTCGAGAAGTCCAGTCACATGGCGACCGTGACTTTGGTCCAGGCCGATGGGCGTCGAGGACTTCTCGCGTTCACCAGCATCGACGCACTCGCCCGATGGGACCCGCAGGCCCGCCCGGTACCGGCGATGGCTTCCGACGTGGCGGCCGCGGCGATCGCGGAGGGAGCCCAGGGAGTGCTGCTCGATATTGCGGGACCCGTGAGATTCGCCCTCGACGGGGAGCACCTGTCGAACCTGTCGCTCAGCGCACCGGACCGGTAAGGGACTCGCCCGGACCGTGCCCGGGGGGATCAGGGAATGGCGACGCCTCAGCGAAGGCTCGTTGGAGCGACTGAAGGCCATCGCGTAGAGGGGCGGCGTGCTGGGGCCCGAGGTCACCGGCACTGGCGGTGATCAAGCCGGCGAGAGCCGTGATGAGGATTCGGGCTTCGGCCAGGTCGACCTGTGCTGCAGCCTGGGGACCCTCTGCCAGGCCGCAGCGGATCGCCGCGGCTGTCATGAGGTGGACCGCCAGGGTCGTGACGACTTCAGCGGCTGGGACCTCGGCCAAGTCCCGCACGGCTTCGTCAGCGCCCGGGTGGGCCGGCATGTCGCTCATGCTGCTAGCCTTGCAGGGCCCATACCGGCACTGTCGGGTGGGCCACAAGCGGAACCTCGATTCCCACCTGCCGGTCGACTGGTCGTGCAGGTCATGACACGCCTAGCGTGGGCGCCGTTTCGGCTGCCATCGAGCCCTTTCGCACTGTGATCTCATGCGGCACCGTGTCGCATGACCGTGACGAAGGAGGCGCCATCAGCGTCGAACCCCGCATCAACGATCGAATCCGCGTCCCCGAGGTGCGGCTCGTCGGTCCCCAGGGTGAACAGGTCGGCATCGTCCGCATCGAGGACGCCCTGAGACTGGCCGCTGAGAGCGATCTCGATCTCGTCGAGGTAGCTCCCATGGCGAAGCCGCCGGTGTGCAAACTCATGGATTACGGAAAGTTCAAATACGAGGCCGCTGTGAAGTCGCGGGAGGCTCGTAAGAACCAGACCCACACCGTGATCAAAGAGATGAAGCTCCGGCCGAAGATCGATCCGCACGACTACGAGACCAAGAAGGGTCACGTCGTAAGGTTCCTCAAGGCTGGCGACAAGGTGAAGATCACCATCATGTTCCGTGGCCGCGAACAGTCCCGACCTGAGTTGGGCCTACGGCTCCTTGCCCGACTCGCTGAGGACGTCGAGGAGCTCGGCTTCGTCGAGGCCACACCGAAGCAGGATGGACGCAACATGATCATGGTCCTCGCCCCGCATCGCAAGAAGTCCGATGCGAAGGCGCAGGCCGCGCGGGCTAGCGCAGCACCGACCGCGCTCGAGGGCGAGGTTGACGACACCACCGAGGTGTTCGCAGCCGAGGCCTAAAGATCGCCGGAACCGTCAGCACTGGCAGGACACGAGGCACGGGCACCACTTCAGGCACGACCGATGCACAACCAAGGCACGATCAACGAGCACCACACACGAGATAGGGACCACGCGATGCCGAAGCAGAAGACCCACAGCGGGGCCAAGAAGCGGTTCAAGGTGACCGGCTCGGGCAAGATCACCCATGAGCAGGCCAATCGTCGCCACCTCATGGAGGTCAAGCCCACCAAGCGCACCCGGCGGCTCATGGCAGACGCCGAGGTCGCCCCGGCCGATGTGAAGAAGGTCAAGCGCCTTCTCGGTCGCTGAACTTCCGCGATACCCACCCCCGGTCCCCACGAATGTCACGCACATAACCCACGAAGGAGAACCCCATGGCACGCGTGAAGCGCGCGGTCAACGCGCACAAGAAGCGTCGCGAGGTGCTCGAGCAGGCGAGCGGATACCGCGGACAACGGTCCCGCCTGTACCGCAAGGCCAAGGAGCAGGTGACGCACTCCCTGGTCTACGCCTATGACGATCGCAAGGCCCGCAAGGGTGATTTCCGCCGCCTGTGGATCGTCCGGATCAATGCGGCGTGCCGCGCACACGGTATGACCTACAACCGGTTCATCCAGGGCCTCAAGGCCGCCGGTGTCGAGGTCGATCGGCGCATGCTCGCCGAACTCGCGGTCAACGACGAGACGGCATTCGCCGCTTTGGTGGATGTTGCTCGCTCGGCTCTCCCTGCCCCCAGCGTGGCCTGAGTCTCCCATCGTCAGGGATGACTCGGTACGAGGACGGAGAAGGCAGCTGAGCGCTCCGGAGGAGTTGACCTCACCGCGATCAGCGCGCGTCACGTCCGTGCGTGCACTGCACGACCGAAGGCACCGCGTTCAGCGCGGTGCCTTCGTCGTGGAGGGTCCGCAGGCGGTCGAGGCTGCCGTGGTCGCGTCCGGGGTCCGTGAGCTCTACCTCACTGAGGCCGCAGATCTCGCGCATCCCGATCTAGCCCCTCGGGTCCAAGATGGTGGGGGCCGTGTAGTGCGGATGACCGAGGCTGTCGCGCGGGCGATGTCCGAGACCGACAACCCGCAGGGTGTCATCGCGGTCTGCGGCCTCGTCACGAAGTCATGGTCGCCAGATGGCTGGTCGCCGGTTAACGGATCGCCGGCCAGGCTGCGAAGCAGCGGGAGTCGGGTGCTGGTGGTCCTCGACCGGATCAGCGATCCGGGTAACGCCGGAACGATCATCCGTACCGCGGACGCTGCCGGGGCTGCTGCGGTCGTCTTCACCCGCGGTTCGGTCGATCCGCACAATGGCAAGTGCGTCCGTGCGACGGCAGGATCGATCTTCCACCTACCGATCATCACCGACGTCGATGCGAAAACGGTCATCGACGATGCTCGTCGAGCCGGGTGGTTGTGCCTCGCCGCAGATGGCCACGGCGAGGTCGTCCTCGGTACTCCGGCGGCCCACGATGTGTCCACCGGTGATGTCCTGTGGGTTTTCGGCAGCGAGGCCCACGGGGTTGCTCCCGAGGTCGCCGCTGCCGTCGATGCTCGGGTGGCCATTCCCATCCTCGGTGCCGCCGAGAGTCTCAACCTCGCCACCTCGGTGGCGATCTGTCTCTTCGCCCCCATCCTCCAAGCTTCGCGCACGTGATCTGAGGCCGCATTCGGCCTGGACTCCACCGATGCGCGTGTGTCGCGCGAGGGCTGGTCCCCTGATCGGCGATACTGGGGGAATGGACCCACGTGACTTCATCACCCTCCCCGCCTTCGAAGAGACCGGCTACGTCGTGCTCGACTCGTATGACCAGGCAGCTGATCCGAGCGAATGGCTGGACATCGAGTACGTCGACTGGAAGTCCTCCGGGGACACCCGCTTCGCTCCCTTGGCGTCCGCCTATGGCGACCTGGAGTGCAACGGCTTCTGGCATCACGATCCCCCCAAGACCGACAAGGATGGGGTCTGGGTCGACGCCAACATCGCCAAGGCGCCGAAGCTGAAGCAGCGCGCAGAGGAACCGGGAGCCAATATCGGGCGCTGCCGCGTGATCGAGCTCAAGCCCAACACCTATGCGGAGGCGATCTACAACCTGCACATCGACGACAACAACCGTCTCAACCCGGAGGGCACGGGGTGGATCGTGCGAGGGTTCTTCAACCTCACCGACGATGCCGACAGCGTGATGATCCTGCGTGAAGA
>CBFHQG010000020.1:0-24771 GCA_965657825.1 Actinomycetes bacterium
CACTGCAGCGCAACGTTTTCCACAGACTGACATCCCACTGGGAAACCACGTGAGAGCCGGAGCAGGGAGGCCTCGATGGGGAGCAGATCCTCGTCCATCGGGTGGAAACTGTCTCCACCGATAGGTTGACCGACATGCGCGCGATACAGGTGAATCGTTTCGGTGGCCCGGATGTGCTGGAACTGGTGGATGTCCCCGACCCGCAGTCGGCTCCCGGGCTGGAGGTCCTCGAGGTTGAGGCAGCGGGTGTCAACTATGCCGATACCCATGCTGCGGAGAACTCCTACCTGTCCGAGCAGACCCTGCCCTTCATCCCCGGGGGTGAGGTGATCGGGCGCCTACCGGATGGTCGACGGGTGTGCGGCTTCGCGGTGACTGGCGGGTATGCCGAGAAGGCGCTGGTCGCTCCCGATGCTTGCTTCGACGTCCCAGACGGGATGTCGGCCACCGCCGCACTATCGCTGCTGGTGCAGGGGCTGACCGCGTGGCACTTGATCAAGACCTCGGCTCGGATGCAGCCGGGAGAGAGCATCGTCGTGCACGCTGCGTCCGGAGGTGTAGGCAGCCTGCTGGTGCCTCTGGCGCGGCACTGGGATGCCGGACGCATCATCGCTGTTGCGTCAACCCGGGAGAAGCGCGATCTGGCAATCGAGCGAGGCGCTGATGTTGCGATCGATTCCGATCCACAGGGAATGACAGCGGCGATCCGGGAGGCTAATTCAGGAAAGCGCGTCGACATCGTGCTCGACATGGTCGGAGGCGCAACGACTGATGCGTCGCTGGCTGCGCTAGGCCGATTCGGTCGTCTGGTGGTGTACGGCATGGCATCCCGTCAGCCTGCGACACCGATCGTTCCGGCGGCATTGATGGCGAAGTCCCAGAGCGTCGTCGGATTCTGGCTCATCGACTGCATGCGCGATCCAGGCCGGATGATCGCTGCACCACTCGCCGAGCTGATCGGTCTCGTGCAATCCGGTGTGCTGCAACCGCTACCGGGATGCGCCTATCCGCTGACTGAGGCGCGGCGTGCGCACGAGGATCTGCGGGGCCGTGCGACGACCGGCAAGGTGATTCTCACCGTCGAGTAACTGAAATCCGCAACAGCGTCGCGGCGACAACGCGCTGATTGTTGCGGATTTCAGTTCATCAGGCGGCGGATGAGGAGGGAGCCGTCCGTCTCCCGGACATCGACGGGGACGTCGTACGCCTCGCTGAGCACGGGCGCCGTCATCGTGTGTGGCACCGAGCCCGCTGCGAGTACACGACCGTCCTTCAGCACCGTGACTTCGTCGGCGAGACTTGCGACGCGGGTCAGGTCGTGACTGATCAGCACGATCGCATCCCCGGCGACACGGCGGCGTTGCACCGCCTCATCCAGGTGCGCCTGTCCTGCAAGGTCCAATGTCGCGTCGGCTTCATCAAGCAGGAGTAGCGGTGCTCGCTGGGCGAGAACACGTGCGAGATGAACACGTGCGCGCTCCCCGCCGGAAAGCTCGGTGATGCGCCGATCCAGTAGGTGCTCGAGGTGGTTGGCGGCAATCTCCTCGGCGATGATGGATGCATCATCGCGCTGCTCAGGTTGACCCCGCCATGCGATCCTTCCCCACCGGATGACATCAACAACCGAATAGGCGAAGGCGACAGGGGTTTCCTGAGCAAGAAGTGACCGCAGTCGGGCAGCATCGCGCGCGGTGAAGTCCGACCAGGTTCGCGCCGACTCGCCCTTGTCGATGATTTCCACCCGTCCGGATTCCACACCGAGTTCACCGGCGATGACGGTGAGCAGGGTGGACTTGCCGGAACCGTTCGCTCCGATCAGGGCGTGCACGCAGCCTGGTCGTACCTCGACGGCCACAGAATCCAGGCGTGTTCGCTCACCACTGCGCACGGTCGCGTCGGTCACGCGGAGAGACAGGCTCATGCCCAGCCTCCCTGACTGGCGCGGGTGCGCCGCAGCAGCAGGACGAAGATCGGCGCGCCGATGATCGCGGTCACAACGCCGATGGGAAGTTCCACCGGGGATACGAGGGTGCGGGCGATCGTGTCAGCGGCCAGGAGAAGCAGCGCACCACCCAGGGCGCTGGACGCGATGAGGGACCCGTGTCGTGGGCCGATCAGCATGCGCATCGCATGGGGAACCACGAGGCCGACGAAGACGATGATCCCGACAGCTGCCACGCCGGCTGCCACGGCGAGAACTGCAGCACTCAAGGCCCACCAGCGAATTGCTGCAACCGGGACTCCCGCAGCGTGCGCGGCCCGTTCACCGAGGGAGAGCACATCGAGTCGACTCGAGATGGCCAGTGCGACAACGACGGCGATGACAAGGGGTATTGACACGATGAGGACCGATGGCCATGTGGCAAGCGCGAGGCTTCCGGTTGTCCAGAATGTCGTCGTGCGTGCGCCGGCAGCATCGGATGCGGTGACGAACACTCCTAGGACTGCCGAGGCGAAAGCGGTGACGGCGACACCCGCGAGGACCAACGTGACGACCTCGGTCCCCTCTCGGCCGCGGGCGATCCACACGACCACGGCCATGGCCAAGATGCCGCCGATGATCGCGCCAAGCCCAGCGATCACCGAGCCGTAGGCTGCGCCGATCGCGACCGCGATCACGGCACCGAGTGCTGCACCGCCGCTGACACCGACGATGCCCGGATCTGCCAACGGGTTGCGCAGGGCGCCTTGGAGTAGGGCACCTGAGACACCGAGGCCGGCACCGACGATGACCGCGAGAGCCATGCGCGGTGCGCGGATGTCTCGGATGATCTCCGCGGTCGTGTCAGCGGCCCCGATGAACAGCGTCGCGATGGCGACTCCCGCCAGGACTATGGCGAGAGTGGACAGGACGACTGTCACGCGAACCGAAGAGGATGTCACGGGGAGACCTGGGTGAGTGCCTCCCGGAGCTCTTCGATGAGTGCTGGGGTGCGCGGACCGAAAGACAGCAGAATCGCATCGTCGACCACGATGACGCGTCGTTCCCTGCCGGCCGTGGTTTGTGCGACGCCGGGTAGGGCGACGAGCCCGTCGATGCCGTTGACCGATTCCAGGCCTTTCGTCATCACGATCAGCACGTCCGGGTTCAATGTTGCGAGTGCCTCGGCTGTGAGTGGGATGAAGGCGTCATAGCCGGTTTGTGCGCCCACGTCGATGCCCCCGGCGGCGGCGATGATCGAATCCGCCCCGGATCCTGCACCGCCGAGGAGATAGATACCTGCTGTGCCGCGCAGATAGAGGAAGGCCACGCGAGGTGCGTCAGCTTCGGGGGGGATGTCGGAGGGAAGCCCGGCGAGGAGGGGGCCAGGATCGACACCGACGGCTGCGGCAACGGCCCCGATCCGAGGTGCGATGTCGGACAGCGTCCAGGCTTCGGGGACTTCGACGAGGCGCACTCCCGAAGCAGCGATCTGATCGAGCGCCTCACTCGGTGTCGTTCGCGCATCGATGATCACCAGATCAGGCTCGAGGTCGAGCACCCGCTCGGCAGACACACTGTGGGCTGCGGTGACGATGGGCACCTGCGACAACGCGTCGACATCCGAGGTTTCGTCACGCCCCACGACTCGGTCGCCGACACCGAGAGCCACGAGTGACTCGCCCACCCCGGTGGCCAGGCTCACGATCCGCTGCGGATCTGCCTCCTCGTTAGGAGCGTCGAGCGGAACGATCGCGGGCAGATCGGCAGCAGTGATCGACACCGTTGTGGTCGCTTCGGCCGGTTCGGTCGGATCAGGGGTTTCAGGTTGGGTCGCGGCGGTAGACGAGCAGGCGGCCAGCAGTAGGGCCGCGGTCACGGCGAGCACCACTCGACGCATGGGATGAGTGTGTCTCCGATGGTGGTGGGATTTCCCGACACACTGTCGGCATGATCCCGACATCATGTCGGGCGCGGAAGGAGTGCGTGTTCCTAGCGTGTGGGCATGCGCAAGACAGTTCTGATCTCATTGGCCGCTGGAGGCCTCCTGCTCGGCTGGATGCCTGCTGCCGCGGTGGGAGCGGAAACGACGACTCCCCCCACTCCGTCGGAAGTCGTCACACCTGACGCCCGAACTTCAGTGCTGGAGCGGGCAAAGCGGAGTGCGAAAGTTGCGAAGGGATCGCAGGGGAATCTCATCCGAGTATCGAAGGTACGTCGCATCCCATCGGGTGGGAGCTTCATCACGGTGAGTGGTCGAGGATTCGACCCGCGGGTGGGGATCTATGTCGGGCTGTGCGTCAAGCCACGGCCGGGGCAGAAGCCATCCCCGTGCGGTGGGGGAGTCGATACTGACGGCAGCAGCCAGGCATCGGCGTGGGTGTCTTCCAATCCGCCGGCCTACGGGGACAACCTCGCCACGAAGTACGGCCGGAATGGCAGCTTCAAGGTGCGGATCTATGTGAGTTCGAGGATCAGCACCTCGATCGATTGCCGCACCACTCGTTGTGCGATCACCACCCGCGCGGATCACACCAGGGTCAATGACCGCAGTTGGGATCTGGCTGTGCCCGTTCGATTCAAGCGATAAGGAGAGCGACAGATGCACAAAGGATTGATCGCGGTCCCGAGCGTGGCCGCGTTGGCGGCAAGCCTGCTGTGGGCGGTTCCAGCGCAAGCGGAACCAGCAGGTGCACCGGAGTCTGCGACCGTCACGAATGCGAGCATGACCTGGCCGGTTAATGCCTGTGCGTTCAATGTGAACCTGCCGGCCTGTACAAGCTTGACGGAGCGCCAGCAACTGGTCGGAGATGTGACGCGCGGGGAAACCGGCTGGGTGTTCACCGGAGGGGACGGAGTCGTCACTCAAGCGGGAGACATGACGGTGTCATGGGATGCGGAGATCCAGATCGGCAACACGACCCGTGGCAACTACACGATCACCTTCATCGACCCGGTTCTCACAGTGGATGCTGCGGGAGCGGGTGTCGTCACAGCTGATGTCACCTCTCAGATCGGGACGCAGTCCCCCGTGACGACCGCGGACGTCACCATCGTTCAGTTCACCGGGGCGAGCACCGATGCTGATTTCGAATCGACACCTGAGGAATTCGCAGCCCCTTTCATCGATGCCTTGAGTGGTGCATCTGGCTCCGGGTTTAGCCTGTCGTCGTGGTTCATCCCGACTGGATCGTCACTCGATCCGTTGAAGGCACCGGGTGCCGTGGCATTCGACCGCTGGGTTCCGACTCTGACGGTCACCCTGCCGAAGCGATTCGATGAGAAGAATCCGAGGGTGAAGGCCAAGCGGTTCATGGTGTCGGTGGCCGGCACAGGATTCGATCCCGCAGTCAAGGCGAACCCAGCGGTGCAGGGGATGTATCTGGTGTTCGGGACCAATCCGGCGGTGACCGAGGACGGCTACACCAATATCGACGGGTACTTCCGGGCGCGCTATCTGCCGATGGCACCGGATGCGAACGGTGAGTTCGCGAGCAGGATCCAGGTCCGGGGCGCATATTCCAAGAACGGTGAAACCTTCAACGGACGGTTCGGGGAGCCGATTGGTGTGGCGACGTGGGCGGCGCACCGGCATGCGACGCCCGAATGGGACGCTTTCACTCAGATCAGATTCCGCAGGTAACGCGAGTCTCAGCGTGCGAGATCGATGCCGGCCAAGGCAAACGTCACGGCGGCATCGATCTCGTCGTTCCCCGGGCGCCCGGCTTCGATGCGCCGGGTGGCTGATTCGATAACGCCCCAGATGTAGCCGGCGTATCGATCTGCGGATGGAACGCCGAGGTCACGTAGTGCCTCATGGACTGGCCGGGCTAGGTCACGGTGCATGGAGGCGACCTGGGCTCGACGTACAGGGGGAAGGGTGGCGTCTCCTGCCGCACGGACCAGAGCGTGGCGACCATCGGCGACATAGGCCAATGCCGAGCGGATCCAGGTCTCCAGTCGGACACGTGGGTCGGCGATTCTGGTGCAGCACTCGCCCAGATGGTCGGCCCAGGCGGCTAATTCGTCCACGATCACGTCGGCGATGAGATCGGCGGCCGAACGGTAGTACTCGTAGACCGCGGTTCGAGACAGTCCGGCGCGTTCAGCGATCGCTGCCATGGTGATCGCGGAGGTGCCCTCAGAGCGCATGAGATCAGCCGCCACGCTCACCAGGGCATCCCGGCGCATCTCGCGATGCTCGGCCACCGAAGCAGCGGCGATCTTTGGCATGCTTGACATGATGCCACGGGTCATCGAGGGCCACTCGCTGAGCGGAGCATGGTCGGCGACCGGTAGGAGGCGTCAGGCGTCGGGCGTCGAATCGTTCACCCCGGAGTGCGGGGTGGCGTGTTCGGCGGGGATGACACCGAGGCGACCGGCCTGGTAGTCCTCGAAGGCCTGCATCAACTCGGCGCGGGTGTTCATCACGAAGGGGCCGTAGGCCGCAACGGGCTCACGAATCGGTTGTCCACCGAGGATGAACACGTCGAGGCCGTCCACGCGCGACTCCTGCACCGGATCTGCCGTGACCGTGATGGTGTCGCCTTCACCGAACACCGCGAGTTGGCCGCTCTTCAGGGGGCGACGACCCGGCCCGGCGCCGACTGACCCGCTGCCGGACAGCGAGTAGACCAGTGCGTTGAAGTCCGGGCGCCAGGGCAGTGTGATCTCAGCCCCGGGCGAGATCGTCGCGTGCACCAGCGTGATCGGGGTGTAGGTCGATCCTGGGCCGCTGTGGCCGGCGAGATCACCGGCGATCACCCGAAGAAGTGCACCACCGTCATCGGAGGACAGCAGCGCGACCTCACCTGAGCGCAGGTCCTGATAACGCGGCTGAGCCATCTTCGAAGCCTTGGGCAGGTTGACCCACAGTTGGATTCCGTGGAACAGCCCGCCGCTGACGACGAGGTGCTCCGGGGGCTTCTCGATGTGCAGGATCCCGGCGCCCGCGGTCATCCACTGGGTGTCGCCGTTGGTGATCTCGCCACCGCCACCATGGGAATCGGCATGCTCGAAGATCCCGTCGATGATGTAGGTGACCGTCTCGAAACCGCGATGGGGATGCCAGGGGGTGCCCTTCGGCTCACCCGGGGCGTATTCGACCTCCCCCATCTGGTCCATGTGGATGAAGGGATCGAGGGCCTTCAGGTCGACCCCGGCGAAGGCACGTCGCACCGGGAAACCCTCACCCTCGAAACCGCTGGGAGCGGTGGTGAGTGACACCACCGGGCGATCGCGCAGGGTCGGATCGAGGGTGGGCACGCGCGGAAGGCTGAGGGGATTGTCGACGGTGATGGCAGGCATGGCGAACTCCGGACGCTAGATAGTTTACGGTTCAACTAAAAGCATACCCGGGGCGGGCTCATTTCGCCACATCTCAACCGGCGGGTAGCGGATCGGGCTCGAAGCGATAGCCCACGCCGCGCACGGTGTGGATATAGCGAGGATGCGATCCGGATTCGCCGAGTTTGTGGCGCAGGCGGCAGATGTGGGTCTCGATCACATGATCGGCCTCGAAGAACTCGCCCTCCCACGCAGCAGCGAAGAGTTGGGCCGGGGTGAACACCTGTCGAGGGTGACGGCTCAAAGCGAGCAGCAGATCGAACTCGGTGCGAGTGAGCTCGACGAGCTCGCCGTGCAGTAGCACCTCTCGAGATCCCGGGTCGACGATGAGATCACCGGTCGACTCGGCCTTCCTGGATTGTACGTCGTACCTGGGCGCTGCAACCGTTTCGTGCGTTGAGTGGGCCACTGACATCGTGGGCCAGAAAACACGGATCGTGTACATAGTTGGTCCCCTCCTAATGATGCGCAGGACGGGTCCCCCCCCCCCTGCAAGCGCGCTCATCTCCAGCGTCCTCCCAACTCACCGTATGAGACAACTCCGACATGCTCCAGCCGACTCACGGCTACCTCACGATCGAGCAGCGAACGGGAACCGGTGGTCGCTTCGGTGTCGTGCTCGTGTCCCAGCCGGGTCGGTGTTCTTACGAGCCAGGGACAGACCCGATACGGTCGAGGTGAACACATTGTTCAGGCAGGGTCATCGGTGAAGGGTTGAGCAGACATGGCAGGCGACGAGTTCCGTTTCGATCCGATCTTTTCCCAGTCTGCGGAGATCCATGCGGCAGGGAGTACCCGGTTTCCGGACGAGCAGATCCTTCCGCCCACGGCTTATCAGATCGTCCACGACGAGATCATGCTCGATGGCAATGCGAGGTTGAATCTTGCGACGTTCGTCGGCACCTGGATGGGTGAGTACGCCGATCGCCTGTACGCGGAGTCCTACGACAAGAACATGATCGACAAGGATGAGTATCCGCGAACCGCCGCCATCGAGGAGCGGTGCTGGCGCATGCTGGCCGACCTGTGGCACGCCGAGCCCTCAACTGCGATCGGGACATCGACGATCGGTTCATCCGAGGCGTGCATGCTGGGAGGGCTCGCCCTCAAGCGTCGGTGGCAGCAGGCACGTCGCGCAGTCGGCAAGGACACGTCGAAGCCGAATCTCGTCATGAGTTCCGCTGTCCAGGTGGTGTGGGAGAAATTCTGCAACTACTGGGATATCGAACCGCGGTATGTTCCGATTTCGGATGAGCACCCCTGCCTCGATGGTCATGGGCTCGCCGACTACATCGACGAGAACACCATCGGTGTCGTGGCGATCATGGGCGTCACCTACACGGGCGTGTACGAACCGGTCAAGAAGATCGCCGCTGTCCTCGATGGCATCCAGGAGACCACCGGGTTGGACATCCCCATCCACGTTGACGGGGCCTCCGGGGGAATGGTCGCGCCGTTCCTGCAGCCGGAGATCGAATGGGATTTCCGGGTGTCGCGAGTGCACTCCATCTCCACCTCAGGCCATAAGTACGGTCTGGTCTACCCGGGTGTGGGGTGGGTTGTCTGGGCCAAGGAGGAGTACCTCCCTGAGGATCTGATCTTCAAGGTCTCCTATCTCGGCGGTGAGATGCCTACGTTGGCACTGAACTTCTCGCGACCAGGTGCGCAGGTTGTCCTGCAGTACTTCACATTCCTGCGTATGGGTCGCGACGGATACCGCCGAGTGCACGCGGCCTGTCGATCGGTAGCGAACGGCATCGCGGCGGCGGTGGGTGCGATGGAGGAGTTCGAGATCATCGCTGACGGCAGTGACATCCCGGTGGTCGCCTGGCGGATGGCGGCGAATCAGGCGAAACCCTGGACGCTGTTCGATCTATCTGATCGGCTGCGCGCCAAAGGGTGGCAGGTACCGAGCTACCCGCTGCCCGATGACCTCTCCGATCGGACCGTGCAGCGAGTCGTGGTGCGTAACGGACTCGGCGAGGAATTGGCTAAGGCCCTGGTCAAGGACATCAGTGAGGAGGTTGCTTCACTGAACAAGGTGACTGGCCCGATGCCATTCCCGACGAAGTCTGGGTATCGCCACTAGCGGGATGACGCAGCGAGAACCCGGTCGAGAAGGGCAGCGGCGAACCAGGACTCGAGTTGCTCGGCGATGTGCACCCCGTCGGGGCGGATGACGATCCCGTCGCGCTCAGTGGCCGGGCACGGTGCTCCGGACGGGCACAGCAGATCGTCAACCGTGACCAATCGAGTTCGTGGTGTCTCCTGCGCGACGCGGGAGTAGACCGAGCGGAGCCAGGTCATCGACTCGGCATGTGTCGGGCTTGCTGAACAGTCAGCCGCCTCTGGTTCGCGGGAGCACAGGCCGACCGTCGATTCACTCTTGGGCACCGGCTGCACGATCACCAGTTCGGCGCCGCGCGAAGTCAGTCTCTCCGCGGCTTGGACGATCGCGTCCTCGAGGATCTGGCGATGCTCGATAGTTCCCGCGACGATCGGTTCGCCCTGTTCACCGCGGATGGAATTGCGCTCACGGTTGGAGTACCAGACCACGATGTCGGGTGACAGGTCGGCGATGGCTTCGTCCTGTAGACCGGTGGTGTCCAAGCAGCGACGTGACCAGGTGAATCTGGATCCGTCATCCTCCACCTGGAACAGCCCGGCAACCGAGCATCCGCCGAAGGCGAGGGGAATGACCTGTACGTCCTGGCTCGCCGCGGCCTCGCCGAGCGCACCCATCACCTCCTGGGGGACGGAGTCACCGACGACGAGCATGCGGCGGGCGGTCGCGGACGTGCTCCCGAGGAGGTGGTCAGCGGCGGAGACCTTCGCCGTGGGTGACGCCTCGGCCGCCTCGGCTGCGGCTGATGATGTGCTGCCGATCAGGAGAGCCGCGGTCACGGCCATCGAGGTGGGTACCGCCCACCACCAGGCCTTCGTCGTGATGGTGAGGTGACGCCAGCCACCATGGCGAATGGGCTGTTCGATGATGTAGTACGACATGGCGGCCACGGTGAACATCACGACCAGGCGGAAAACATCGAGCGCAAACCCGTCGAATGGGGTTGTCGCTGGGGTCAGCCACACGATGATCGGCCAGTGCCACAGATATAGGCCGTAGGAGATCGCGCCGATCCAGCGCAGCACCGAATTACCCAGAATGGCTCCTCCGCCGGGTCGATGTCGGACGAGCACCACGATGAGGACGGCGACGACGATGCTGAACACCACCGAGCCTCCCTCGTAGTACGCCATTCCCTCGGCAGACAGGACGATCATCGCGATTCCGATGAGCACAGCGGCGGAGATGATCGTGGTCGAGATGAGGCGGGGCGGGGTGTAGCGGTGGCGGCCTCGTGAACGTCCGCTGATGAGCAGGGCAGCGAGGGCACCGATCATCAACTCGTGGACCCGGGAGAACGTGCCCAGATAGGCATCGTTGAGAGCCCCGGTCGACGCCGTCGTCCACATCAACAGGGCCGATGTAGTGGCGATCACGAGCGCTCCGGCGATCAACCACGTGCGGTGCAGCCGCCGCCCGAGAAGGAGCAGGACGATCAGCGGCCAGACGAGGTAGAACTGCTCCTCGATCGCCAGGGACCAGGTGTGCTGGAGCGGCGAGGGGTCGCTGAATGCTTCGAAGTAGGTGACGTCCTCGGCCATGAACACCCAGTTGGAGACGTAGAACACCGTGCCGAGCCCCTGGGCTTTGAGGTGGGTGAGTTGCTCGGGCAGTGCGATGAAGGCCGCCCAGGCACTGACCCCGACGAGGAGGAGGGTCAGTGCTGGGAGTAGTCGTCGGCTGCGACGCAGATAGAACTGCGCAAGGTGGTCCTTGATCGATCCGGTGGTCGGGGTGCGCAGCAGCAGCGTGGTGATGAGGAATCCGGACAGGACGAAGAACAGGTCGACACCGAGGAATCCACCACGAATGACAGGCCACTGCAGGTGGTAGGCGATGACCGCGAGGACGGCGACGGCGCGCAACCCATCCAGAGCAGGGATGTAGCGCAGGCTCGGACCCGACGCGGTCGTGGTCGAGACCTGCGTGCGTGGGTGGGATTCAAGGAGCGTCATGGGCGTCCGCGGGGTCGACGGTGTTCCTTCCCCGACACGGTACGGCGCACCGCACCGGATTCGCGGTAGTGAAACGCTGGTGACCGGTCAACGCCCTCTCATCGAGCGTGTCCTGCGTGACCGGCGCCGTAACGTCACTGCCGGAGTGCGACAGGAGGGGGCGGTGACGTGCGTCTCGTGGGCCTGACCGCACAGGAGGCTCGTGAACGCCTCGAGGAATACGGCCCCAATGCTCTGGAGGAGCGCCGTCGGGCGTCGCGACTGGGTCGGCTCTTAGCGCAGGTGCGCAACCCTCTCATCGTCATCCTGATTATTGCGGGCATCGTGACGGCTGCCCTCGGTGACTGGATCGACTCCGGTGTCATCCTCGCTGTCGTCGTGATCAACACCGTGATCGGTTGGGTTCAGGAGGATCGTGCACAGCGGGCGCTGGAATCGGTCCGCGAGCTATTGGTGACGTCGGCGACGGTGATCCGAGATGGTCATCACGAGATCGTCGAGGCACGTGAAGTGGTACCCGGTGACCTCGTCGTCCTGGAGGCCGGTGATCGGGTTCCTGCCGATCTGGCCCTGCGCCGCTCGCATGCGCTGCGCCTGGAGGAGTCGATTCTGACCGGTGAGTCGATACCGGTGGAGAAGTCGCGAGATGGGGATGCGCAGGTCTATGCGGGGACGCTCGTTGTGTCGGGCAGCGCCACCGGTGAAGTAACCGCAACCGGCCGTCAGGCGCGGATGGGGCGGATCGGCACGATGGTGGAGGAAGCCGATTCGCTCACGACCCCGTTGACCCGTCGCCTGGATCGATTCGCCTGGCAGATCACCGCGGTGATCGTGGCGATCGGAGCGCTCGCGTGGATCTTCGCGGTGCTCGTCCAGGGCACCGATCCTCTCGAAGCGATCCTCGCTGTCATCGGGCTCGCCGTCGCCGCGATCCCCGAGGGGTTGCCGGCGATCATCAGCATCGTGCTGGCGATCGGAACGCGCACGATGGCACGTGAGCGTGCGATCGTCCGAAGACTCACCTCAGTGGAAACCCTCGGGTCGGTCACTGTCATCTGCACCGATAAGACCGGCACGCTCACCCGAAATGAGATGACCGTGGTGAGCGTGCTGCTGCCAGACAGGGACCTCGACGTGACCGGGGTCGGGTACGCACCCGAAGGTCGGCTGACCGACGGTGGTGACGAGCCCGATGAGAGGTCACTCGACGAAGCGAGGCGGGTCGCGATCGCCGGTGTCCTGTGCAACGACGCGGAGCTACTCGAACGCGACGGTGTGTGGTCGGTGACGGGTGATCCGATGGAGGGAGCTCTGCTGTGCCTCGCGGAGAAGATCGGGATCGATGTCGAGCAGCAGGTGGAGGATTGGGATCTGTTGGATGAGATCCCCTTCGATCCGCGCAATCGATACATGGCGACGCTGCGACGCCATCGTGACGGTGAAGTTCGACTGTTCGTCAAGGGTGCCCCCGAGGTTGTCGCACGTCTGTGTGGAACCCCTGCCTGGCAGCAGCGCGTCGAGAGCTCAGCAGGTGAGGGTCGGCGGGTGCTCGCCCTCGCCCAGTCCGACTGCGATAGCGGTCTGACCAGGATCTCCGCCGAGAGTCTCGACGGTGACCTGACCGGCCGACTGCGGTTGATCGGCATGACCGCACTCGTCGATCCACCTCGCGCGGAGGCGGCGCAGGCCATCGCGCAGTGCCGTGCGGCCGGAATCCGGGTCATCATGGTGACCGGTGACCATGCGGTGACCGCCGCCGCGATCGGCCAGGCACTCGGTCTCGATGCTGGGCAGGCGATCGACGGATCGCAGATCGAGCACGGCAGCGCTGATGAGATCCGTCGGCTCGTCGGCGGATGCGATGTGATCGCCCGGGCAAGTCCCGAGATGAAGATGCGCCTGATCGAGGTGCTGCAATCAGACGGTGACTCGGTGGCGATGACCGGGGACGGGGTCAATGATGCACCCGCGTTGACTCGGGCCGATATCGGTGTGGCGATGGGGCGTAGAGGAACGGACGCTGCGCGAGGTTCCGCCGATCTGATCCTCACCGATGACAATTTCGCGACGATAACCGCAGCAGTTCGCGAGGGTCGAACGGTCTACGACAACATCGTGAAGGCACTGCAGTTCATCCTTCCGACGAATGGGGGAGAGGGTGGACTGATCCTCCTGGCCTTGGGGTTGGGACTCGTCCTACCGGTGACGGTCGCGCAGATCCTGTGGGTCAATCTCGTCACGACCGTCACCCTCGCACTCGCCTTCGCCTTCGAGCCGGCAGAGAGCGGGGTGATGTCCCGGCCTCCACGGCCGTCGGGGGAGGGGATCCTCACCAGACGAGCGGTGCTGCGGATCGTCTTCGTCAGTGTCCTGATCGTGGGCGTGACGCTTCTGGTCTTCGAGTTGTCCCTCGCCAGATTCGATTCCGTCGAGGGAGCTCGAACAGCCGCGGTGACGATGATCGTGCTCGCTGAGATCGTCTACCTGTTCAATGTGCGCCGATTGACTCGCTCGTCACTGGCGTGGCGGGTACTGGTCGGAAACCGGGTCGCGGTGGCTGCCGTCGGGCTCCTGCTCGTGCTTCAACTCGGGTTCGTCTACCTGCCTTTCATGAACGCGACCTTCGCCACGGTGCCCCTGGATCCGCTCACCTGGTTGTTGATCATCGGCCTGGCCCTGTGCGTGTTCGGTGCTGTCGAGGTGGAAAAGGCAATCGGACGCCGGCGTCGTGAGAGGGTGTGAGGGTGCCGGCCATTCTCGGGTTCCTCGGTGTGGGAACAGTCTCCACCGCGGTGATCCATGCCCTGTGCGCATCGAGGGAGGATCTTCGGATCGTGCTGTCCCCGCGATCAGCAGCGCGCAGTGAGGAGCTAGCGGTTCAGTATCCCCAGTGCACCCGGCTGGGCTCGAATCAAGAGGTCATCGATGCGGCTGACATCGTGGTGCTCGCCATGCGGCCCCAGCAGATGGACGCCGCCCTGGAAGGGTTGTCGTTCCGCCGTGACCAGGTGATCGCAAGTTTCATCGCCGGCTCGCCGCCCTCGCAGATCCAGGACCTCGTGTCGCCTGCACGCGCCATCGCGCAGTTGATCCCCCTCCCGGCGATCGAGCATCGGCGTGGACCCCTGCTGATCTGTCCCGGCATCCCTGAGGTGGTCGAGGTGTTCGATGGCCTCGGTGATGTCATCGTCATCGATGACGAGACATCGATTCGGGCGTTCAGCGTCGCATCGGCTTTCATGTCGACCTATTACGAGATCCAGAACACGGTCGTGGACTGGATGATCACGCGGGGGATCGACGAAGCGACCGCAGCCCGGTACGTCACCAGCGAGCTCGATGGTTTAGCGACGGTCGGCAGGGCGACGTCGCTCGCTGAGCTTCATGACCTGCCCGCCGAGCACCAGACCAAGGGGGGATTGAACGAGCGGGTGCGAGACCACATGCTCGCGACCGGCGCCTTCACCGCCCTGCGTGATGCCCTCGACGATGTCTACGACAACGCCCGGCTTCGCAGCGGCTCGGATGCTGATTGAGATTTCGCCCCAGGCGGTTGCACCCGCCTTGACAAAACAGTATGTTTTGTAAACCACCCGGGGGCGGGTGGGTGTAGGGAAAGGCGGGTGAGATGCCGACCAGGACCTGGCAGGACCGCAAGCGCTACCTGTGGCTGTTCGCCCTGGCCATGCCGCTGCTGCCCTTCGCCGCGGTCGGGCTCCACGTCCTGACCGATCAGGCGGTGTGGCTGTGGCTGGGGCCGATCGTGATCCTCGGGATCGTCCCGCTCATCGACTGGACGGTCGGCCGTGACCCCTCGAGTGCCCCCGACGATGCCATCGAGGCGTTGGAAGCCGATCGCTACTACCGGTGGCTGACCTACCTGTTCCTCCCCATCCAGTACGCCGGTTTCGTCCTCGCCCTGTGGTACATCGCCCGGGGTGGTCTCAGTGTTGGTGAGAGCATCGGCCTATCGGTGACCGTTGGTTTCATCGGGGGTTTGGGGATCAACACCGCGCACGAACTCGGCCATAAGCGCGAGTCGCACGAACGGTGGTTGAGCAAGATCGCCCTCGCCCAGTGCGCCTATGGGCACTTCTACATCGAGCACAACCGCGGCCATCACGTGCGCGTCGCGACACCGGAGGACCCAGCCTCCTCGCGTGTGGGTGAGAGTTTCTACGCTTTCTGGCCGCGCACGGTGTTCGGTTCTCTGCGCAGCGCATGGCATCTGGAGAAGCGACGGTATGCCCGCCGCAAGCAGCACCCGTGGCGCATGGGAAACGATGTGCTGAATGCCTTCGCGATGACCCTGGTCATCTGGGTCGTGCTCGCCATCTGGCTGGGCCCGGTGATCCTGCCCTATCTGGTGCTGCAAGCGGTCGTCGGTTTCACCCTGCTCGAGGCGGTCAATTACCTCGAGCACTACGGCCTGCTCCGGCAGAAAGTCCTCCATGGCGACCGGGAACGGTACGAGCGGGTCGAGCCGCGGCACAGTTGGAACTCCAACAACGTGGCGACCAATGTGTTGCTTTATCACCTGCAGCGGCACAGCGATCACCATGCGAACCCCACCCGGCGCTACCAGGCTCTGCAGGATGATGATGAGGCACCGGTGTTGCCGACCGGCTACGCCGGCATGATCCTGCTCTCCCTCTTGCCGCCGATGTGGCGACGAGTGATGGACGCGCGGGTGCTGGCTCACTACGACGGCGACATGAGTCAGGCGAACATCGCACCGCGCAAGCGCGATCGCATCCTCGCCCGCTATACCGAAGCGGCGGAAGGCTCCGCCGGGTCTCCCATCGAGGCTGCCGGTGAGGGCGTGGCAGTGGATCGAGTCCGCGTCGCGCGCTGCCCGGGTTGTGGCTACACCTATGACGAGGCGGTAGGGGATCCGCGCGAGGGATTCCCGGCGGGCACCTCCTGGGTGGAAGTGCCTGACACCTGGTGCTGCCCTGACTGCGGGGTCCGCGACAAGATCGACTTCATCCCCGTCGTGGTCGTTGACGCGTGACCGGGCGCGGCGTCGAGACAGCGGGTGCGAGTACTCGCGAACGCATCATCGCTGCCGCGGCGCAGTTGACCGCGGAGTCGGGATGGTCGAATGTCACGATGGCACGTGTCGGCCAGGTCGTGGGAGTGAGCCGCCAGACGGTGTACAACGAGTTCGGTACCCGTGCTGATCTCGCCGAGTCCATGGTGCTCGCCGAGCTGTCGGCCTTCTTGGAAGAAGTCGATGCGGGGTTTGCTGCGCACCCGGAGGATCTCGTCGCCGGGTTGGTTGCTGCCGCTCGCGGGGTGCTGGAGCTAGCCGCAACGAACCCGTTGCTCGCGGTGATCGTCACGGCCACCCATGGAGCCGAGACTGAACTACTGCCGCTGCTCACCACCCGCGCCGATGCGGTGATCGCCGCGGCTCACACCACGGTGGCAGCGCACGTGCGCACCTACGATCTCGCACCCGGTGCCCCGGTCGACGATGTTGTCGACGTGATCGTGCGCGTGGTGTTGAGCCACGTCATGCAACCGGGGTCCACCTCGATCGAGCCGGGGATCGCCTGGCTGGCCGCCTCACTGCAGCCGTCGACGTCGTAGCACGAGAAGTGCGCCAGCCGCGATGATCACGACTGCTGCGGCAATCACCCACATCCAGGCAGGTGTACTGGTCGGTGGCGTGTTCAACTCTGGGACGGAGTAACCACGGCCATCGATGACCAAGGCGAACGCCACCGTGGCACCTTCTGGAACACCGCGGGCGCGGAATGTCGTCTCATCGTCACCGATGCGGTCGGTGCACGCGGGGATGGACTCCCCGCCGACGAAACAGGCGGCCGCTCGAGCCGGACCGGAGGTGCGCACGCTGATGCGGGCCTCGTCGATCATCCCGGCCCGCGCCTCGAGAGCTTGCGCGTAGATCTCGACATCCCCGGGGACCAGTGCCAGCGGATTCTCCTGCGCCAACTCCTCTGCGCTGAAAGCACGCGCGACACCGCGCACCGAATACGTCACCTCGACGCGAGCGGGATCGCCCTTCACGACATCCGCTCTTCGGTCAGTGATCGTCACAGGCCGATTACTCTCAGGAACGCTCCAGGAGGGAATGCCGGTGAGGAATTCCTCGGTCGGTTGGGTACCGGATGCGAAGACGATCGACTCGACTACCCGCAGGGTCCCGTCGGCTGCGATGTCAATGTCCATGGAATAGGACGCGATACCCCCGGAGGCCGCACCTGCGCTGTGCACCGGCAAACCGATGGCAGCGAGGATCGCTCCAGCGATCAACACACTGAGTCCGCGCACGGCGTCAGTCTGCCGTGCGACTCCGGGGATCTGCGCGAGGTGGTTGCTGCGGCACGGATCCTATGGGAGGTTGGAACGCATGTCGGCGGCAATGATCACGGCCGCAGAACGCCGACGCAGTCGTAATTCCGTCATCTACGGCTCCGCGGGAACCGTTGTGGAATGGTTCGACTACGGCCTGTACCTCTACCTCGTTCCCGTTGTCGCGCCGCTGATCTTCCCGACCGGGGATCAATTGACCGCGATCATCGCAAGCCTGGGAGTCTTCGCCGCGGGGTCGCTGCTGCGAATCGCCGGCGGTGCGTTCTTCGGCAGCATCGGAGACAGACTCGGTCGAAAGCGCGCCCTGGTACTGAGCATCCTGATGATGACGGTTCCCATGGGTCTCACCGCTTTCCTTCCGACATACGCCCAGATCGGCATCGCCGCCACGATCTTGTTCACTGTCATGCGAATGCTGCAGGGATTCTCCGCCGGCGGGGAGTACTCCGGCACCGTGGTTCAACTCGTCGAGCAGGCGCCACCATCGCGGCGTGGGTTCATCGCGTCCTCGGCGGTGTTCACCTCCGGGTTGGGCGTACTACTCGCCTCCGGGCTCGTCGCCCTGCTCACCACGCTGCTCAGCGAGCAGGAGATGTCGGACTGGGGCTGGCGCATCTGCTACCTCGTCGGTGGCGCACTCGGTTTATTCGCTTTGGTCATGCGCCGACGCATGGAGGAGACCCAGGCCTTCGAGTCGGAGGAGGATGCCGGGACCGTTCCGGCAAGACCACTGCGCTACGCCCTGAGGCATCTGCCCGGCCCGGTGCTGATGGCCGCGTTCCTCGCAGGTTTCGGAGGCATCCTGTACTACGTCGTGCTCGGGTTCATACCGACGATCCTGGACACCTACTCGGAGATTCAAAGTGACACTGCCCTGTGGGTGACCACAGGGATGACGATCGTGTACGCGTTCGCCACACCGTTCTTCGGACTGCTCTCGGATCGAGTGGGGCGCAAGCCTGTGTTGATTGCGGCGACCATCGGATTCGTGGCACTCAGTTTTCCGCTGCTGTGGCTGATGACCTACGAGCCACTCTGGATCGTCATCCTGGCCGGGTTGGGACTCTTGACGCTTCTCATGCTCTATGGCGGACCGGTGGTGGCCGCGATCGGTGAGCAGTTCCCATCGCGGGCGCGATACTCGGCCCTGGCGACCGGCTACAACCTCGGCACCGCGGTCCTCGGCGGGTTCGCCCCGGTGGTGGCGGCCTGGATGATCAGCGTCTTCGACTCTCCTGTCGCACCCGCGGGTCTGCTCGTAGTGGCTTCCCTGATCGCCCTGCCTCTGCTGTGGCGTCTGCGGGAAACGCGCGGGATCACCCTCGCGGAGATGGATGCACTCGCGCCCGAGGCCAAGCCGGTACCGTAGACCCTTCCTCTGGGGGCGTTGCCCGGCAGGGGCTGAAGGTTCGAGGGAGAGTGTGGGGCGATGAGCGGGCTGCTGACCGGCCGGGATTTCTGCAAGGAGATCGACTTCTCCAAGGAGGAGTTGACCTACCTGCTCGACCTCGCGGCTGAACTCAAGGCCGAGCGTGCCGCCGGGCGTGAACGTCAACGCATGATCGGTAAGGTCATCGCGCTGATCTTCGAGAAGGCATCCACGCGGACACGGTGCGCATTCGAAGTGGCGGCCTACCACCAGGGTGCCCAGGTGACCTACCTCGATCCGTCGGGATCGCACATCGGGGCGAAGGAATCAGCAGCGGATACCGCGATGGTCCTGAGCCGGATGTACGACGCGATCGAATACCGAGGACATGGGCAGGACATCGTGGAGGAACTCGCTCGATGCAGTGATGTTCCGGTCTATAACGGGTTGACCGACGAGTGGCACCCCACCCAGATGTTGGCCGACTACCTGACGATGATCGAGCACTCCGATAAACCGGTCGAGGAGATCGCCTACGCCTATCTCGGTGACGCGCGCAGCAACATGGGCAATTCTCTGCTCGTCATGGGCGCCATCATGGGATCGGATGTGCGCATCTGCGCACCACGTGGCCTCTGGCCGAGCGACGAGGTGCAGGCCATTGCCCGCGAACGCGCGGTGGAATCCGGTGCGCGATTGCTGCTGAGCGAGGATCCGGCCGAAGCATTACCCGGGGCTGACTTCGTGGCGACAGATGTGTGGGTGTCGATGGGGGAGCCCGCTGAGGTCTGGGCCGAGCGGATCGAACTGCTGCGGCCCTACCGGGTCGATACGGCGATGATGGAACGCACGGGCAATCCCGATGCGAAGTTCCTCCACTGCCTGCCGGCCTTCCATGATGGGGACACCCAGGTTGGTCGCGAGATGGCCGCCCGGCACGGGATGACCGACGGCATGGAGGTCAGTCACGAGGTCTTCACCTCCCCGGCGAGCGTGGTGTTCGACGAGGCCGAGAACCGACTCCACACGATCAAGGCCGTGATGGTCGCCACGATCGGCGCCGACTGAAGCCTCGCCGCCCCCCGATGCCTCCCTATGACAGGTGGTGCACCGGCTGCAGTCGGTACACCGGCGTCGGGACCCCTTCGTAGCGAGCCTTCAGTTGCAGGGCGAGGTACTGGGAGTAGTGGCGGGACTGGTGCAGATTGCCGCCGTGGAACCACAGTGCCTCCACCTGAGTGGGCTTCCACATATTGCGCTGCTCGCCCTCCCACGGGCCGGGATCCTTGGTGGTGTCTGAGCCCAAGCCCCACACCTTGCCGACTCGGTCGGCCATCTCCTGGCCGCAGATATCGGCAACCCAGCCGTTCATGGAGTTGTAGCCGGTCGCGTAGACCACCAGGTCTGCGGGAATTTCAGTGCCATCCTCTAGTACGACGGCATTCTCGGTGAGGTGATCGACCTGACCGTGGGCGAGCTTGACGTCACCGTTGGCGACGAGTTCGCTGGCACCGACGTCGATGTAATAGCCCGAACCGCGACGGAGGTACTTCATGAACAGACCTGAACCGTCGTCCCCCCAATCGAGTTGGAAACCGGCAGCCTCCAGGCGTTGGTAGAAGTCGGCATCACGTTCACGCATCTGGTCGTACAGCGGGATCTGGAACTCGTGCAGGATCCGATAGGGCAGTGAGGCGAAGATCAGGTCGGCTTTCTCCGTCGTCACACCATTCGCCACCGCTTCCTCGGAGTAGAGCGCGCCCAGCCCGATATCCATCAGGGTGTCGGACTTCACGATGTGGGTACTTGTGCGCTGCACCATCGTCACGTCGGCGCCGTGCTCCCACAGGGCCGCGCAGATGTCATGCGCGGAATTGTTCGACCCGATGACGACCGCCTTCTTTCCTGAATACGCCTCCGGGCCCGGATGCGCAGACGAGTGGTGCTGGTCGCCAGTGAAGACGTCCATGCCGGGGAACTCCGGCATACGTGCCTTGCCGGACATGCCGGTGGCGAAGACGACGTGCTGGGGCGTCAGGGTGACCTGCTCACCATCGCGATCGGCGATCACCGTCCACGCCTTAGCCCGGTCATCCCAGGTCGCGGAGGTGACGGTGGTCTTCGTCCAATAGGGGATCTCCATCACCTTCGTGTACATCTCCAGCCAGTCACCGATCTTGTCCTTGGGTGCGAACACGGGCCAGTTGGCGGGGAATGGCAGGTAGGGGAGGTGGTCGTACCACACCGGGTCGTGCAGGCACAGGCTCTTGTAGCGATTGCGCCACTGATCGCCGGGTCGTTCGTGCTTATCGAGCACAAGCGCAGGGACACCTAGTTGGCGCAATCGTGCGCCAAGCGCGATGCCACCCTGACCGCCACCGATGACGAGGGCATAGGGCTGAGTGGCGTAACCCAACTCGGCAGACTCGCGCTCTCGCTCCTCAGCCCAGGTGAGGCGGTCGGCGATCGCTCCGTGAGCCACACCCGGGGGGCGAGAATCACCCTGGGACTCCTCGAACCCCTTCAACTCATCCAGCGAGGTGAGCAATGTCCACGCACCCTCGTCCTTCAGGCGCAGCAGCCCCCTGCCTCGACCGACTGCGGTCTCGAAGGCGATCCAAGCCTCGACCACCCCGTCTGCTTCACCTGCCGGCTCCGTGGTGTGGAACCCCGACGGTGCTGTTGTGGCGAGACAGGACGTCAGCAGGTCGGCCACCCCTTCGCGTCCCTCGACCGTGGTGATGTTCCAGGTGAAGGCGATCAGGTCGCGCCAGTAGGAGTCCACGGCGAACATGCCGGCGGCCGCCTCGATGTCGCGTGCATCGAGAGCGGCTTGGAAGTCGCTCAACCACCGATCCACCCTGGCCTGGGGTGAGTCGATGTCGATGGCGGGATCGGCTAACTGGGTCATGTCCCCTCCTGGGTGTCCGAGCGTTGCCTGCTCCCACCACCCCACGCCCTGTGGGGCCGTGGATCAAGGGTTGCAAGGGGTTGCATGTGCGGCGGCCCTGCTCACTGGAGGTGGACGGTACCTCGGGGAACCGGTCAATCGAGGGAAACCTGAGGCGCGGGGGACCGGTTCGATCTACGCTTCGAAGCGCGGGCTCGGGTCCCATGCGATGACGTCCCAGCAGGGGGTGTGCGATGGCAGTCGTGGGTTCGATCACGCCCGATACCCACCTGCGTGAGCTCGCCCGCGCCCTCACCGGGATCCACTCGGCCGTGCTCGAGGGCAGACCGGCACCGCTGAGTCCCCGACCGGTGGTCGCCCGCTCCTGGGAGCGAGTGATGAACCTGGGGCTGGAGCCGGAGACCTACCGTCGCCGCGATCCGCTGCCCGCAGAAGAGATCGCCCGGCGTCGCGAGGACTCCGGTTTGTCCGGCGTGGTCGACGAACTGGCTCAGATGATCGGCGACGGCACCGACCGCAGCCACATGCTTCTCGTCGTCACCGATGCTGACGGCGTCATCCTGTGGCGCGAGGGTTCGTCGAAGGTCCGTCGGCATGCCGACTCCTTCGGTTTCATGGAGGGAGCGGTGTGGACGGAGGCGCAGGTCGGAACGAATGCCATCGGTACGGCCCTCGCTGAGGCGGCTCCCGTGCAGTTGTTCTCCGCAGAGCACTACGAGCGCATCCAGCATGCGTGGTACTGCACCGCGACGCCGATCCACAATCCGGTGACCGGTGATCTTCTCGGAGTCATCGATGTCAGCGGTCCGGCCTTCACCTTGCACCCGGCCATCGAGATGCTGGTCGAGGCGACGCGTCGCTTGGCCGAGGCACGCATCCTGCGACGCCATGCCGACTCGTTGGAATCCCTCCGCCGATCGGTTGAGCCGATGCTCGCGGGGATCAGCGGCCCCGCGGTGGTCGTGGACGACGCCGGGTGGGTCGCGGTGAGTCGGGGGATACGCCTGGGCTCCCGGCTATCGGTGCCCAGCGAGGGGCGCTTCCTGAAGGTGCCGGGACTGGGAGTCTGCGCCCCGGAGCGCCTCGATCATGGGTGGTTGCTCCTGCCCGATCGACCGCGTGATCGCGTCACCCGGCTGAATCTGATTCTGGGAGACGAGCCGATCTTGGAGGTCGACGGAGGCGGTGAAGCATGGCGGTGTCGTCTGTCGAGTCGGCACGCGCAGATCCTGCACCTGCTCGACTCGGCGGGCTCGAGCGGCCTCTCGGCTGCAGCACTGAGCCGGGCGTTGTACGGGGGTGAGGATCACCTCGTCACGGTTCGCGCAGAGGTGTCACGGCTCCGTCGGATTCTGGGGGAGTGCATCGTGAGCAATCCCTATCGCCTGGCGAGCAACGTCACCCTGTCGATCACACCCCAGGATGTGAGGTAGCGCTCAGCCATCAGGCACCTCCTCGTAGGATCGGGTCGACCGAACGACACCCCCGACGAGAGGGTCGCCGTGACCGACTCCGTTCAGTTCGCGAGCGGGTTCGCGCCTGCCACAAAGGCCGACTGGCTCGGTGAAGTGCGCCGTGTTCTGCTGAAGGGGCGACCTGAGGCGACGGACGAGGAATTCGCGGAGGCGTTCACCCAGCGTCTGGTCACCCGCACCGAGGACGGTCTGGCCATCCAGCCCCTCTACACCGCGGAGGATGCCCCCGTTCATGGTGCTGCCCCCGGCCAAGCCCCCTTCATCCGATCCACGCACACCGCACCGACTGCGTGGGAGATTCGTCAGCGGGTGTGGCCGGAGGCGCCGGGATCGAGTGCGGTGGCGGAGTTGGAGTCCGGTGCGACCGGGGTCCTGATCCAGATGGCGGGCTCGCCTGATCTGGCGTCCACGCTCGAGGGTGTCCTGCTCGATCTCGCGCCGGTGTCGCTGTCTGGGGCGAGCATCGAACAGGCTGGAGACCTGTTGGACCTGTGGGAATCGGCGGGGATCCGCGCACAGGAGCGTCGGGGTTCCCTCGGCATCGACCTGCTGGGGGCATGGGCTCGCAGCGGGGGAGCCGGTGATCTGGACCCGCAGATCGATGCGCTTGCAGCGCTCGTGCAACGCGGTTACGAGCACGCCCCGCAGGCTCGGGTGGTACTCATCGACGGCACGGTGTGGCACGACGCGGGTGCGACGGATGCCCAGGAGTTGGCCTGGAGTATCGCGGCAGGTCTGTGGGTGACCCGGGCGCTCGTGGACCGCGGGGTCGATCTGGCGACTGTTGTGCGATCGATCGAGTTCAGGTTCGGGGCAACCGCCGAGCAGTTTGCGACGATCGCCAAGCTGCGCGCGGCACGGTGGCTGTGGTCCAGAGCTCTCGAAGTGGCGGGGATCGATGAGGTCGATCGGGCCATGTGCATTCACGCGGAGTGCTCGCGGGTGATGCTCACGCGCTACGACGTCGAGGTGAACATCCTGCGCTCCACGGTGGCGACCTTCGCGGCCGCCGTCGGAGGTGCAGATGCCATCACGGTGCCTCCCTATGACCTGCTCCTTTGTGAGGGTGGATCACCTCTGGGGCGCCGGATCGCTCGCAACACCCAGTCGATCCTGATGCTGGAGGCCAACCTCGCTCGGGTGATCGATCCAGCCGGTGGGTCCTGGTTCGTGGAATCCCTCACCCGGGATCTGGCCGCGCAGGCGTGGACGATGGTGCAGGAATCGGAGCGAGAGGGTGGGATCCTGCGCATGCTCGAAGGGGGTGGGATCACCTCGATGCTCGCCGCAACACGGGAATCGAGGAATCGCGCCATCTCTCATCGCC
>CBFHQG010000020.1:24781-31387 GCA_965657825.1 Actinomycetes bacterium
GTGAGTGAGTTCCCCAACATCGATGAGCATCGACCGGCGTTCCTCGCGGAGGAGGCATCTGCGGAAGGGGTGCGCTTCGAGCCGTTGACCCTGCATCGTCTCGCTGAGGATTTCGAGGCGCAGCGGGCCCGAGCAGATGCGATGGCGACCAGACCGGTGATCTACCTGGCTGCGTTGGGTACTCCGGCTCAATCGACCGCTCGATCGACCTTCGCGAAGAATTTCTTCGAAGCGGCCGGGATCGCCACCCTCGCCGGTGACGTCGAGGGGTTCGCGGCCAGCGGGGCCGAGCTCGCCTGCCTGTGCTCCACCGATCCGGTGTATTCAGATCAGGGTGCGGCCGCAGTCGAGATCCTGAGAGCGGCCGGTGCACGCAGGATCTTCCTGGCCGGACGCGGTGCCCGGGTGCCGGGTGTAGATGAGGAGATCGGTATCGGGGTCGATGTTCTCGATGTCCTGAGCCGAACCCTCGACGAGATCGGAGCGCCACGATGAGCATCCCCGACCTGTCGGCGATGGACCTGGGCGATCTGCCCGATGGTGGCGAGGTCACGCGCGACGGTGACATCTGGACGACTCCGGAAGGGATCGATGTCGCTCCGGTGTACACCGCGGATGATGTGCGGGACCTCGATTTCCTCACGACCTATCCGGGCATCACGCCGTACCTGCGCGGGCCGTATTCGACGATGTACGTCAACCAGCCGTGGACGATTCGCCAGTACGCGGGCTTTTCGACCGCTGCCGATTCGAATGCCTTCTATCGCCGTAACCTCGCCGCAGGGCAGAAGGGCCTCTCAGTGGCCTTCGATCTGCCGACCCACCGCGGGTATGACAGCGATCATCCGCGGGTGGTGGGTGATGTGGGCATGGCCGGTGTCGCGATCGACTCCATCCTCGATATGCGGCAGTTGTTCGACGGGATCCCGCTCGACCAGATGAGCGTGTCGATGACGATGAACGGTGCGGTGCTGCCGGTCCTCGCGCTGTACATCGTCGCTGCCGAGGAGCAGGGCGTCGCCCCGGAGCAGCTGACCGGGACGATCCAGAACGACATCCTCAAGGAGTTCATGGTCCGCAACACCTATATCTATCCACCCGAGCCGTCGATGCGGATCATCTCCGACATCTTCGCCTTCACCTCCCAGCGGATGCCGAAGTTCAACTCGATCTCGATCTCCGGGTATCACATGCAAGAGGCGGGGGCGACCGCTGATTTGGAACTCGCCTACACGCTGGCCGATGGGGTGGAGTACATCCGCGCCGGTCAGCAGGCTGGTCTTGATGTCGATGTGTTCGCCCCGCGCCTGTCGTTCTTCTGGGCGATCGGGATGAACTTCGCCATGGAGATCGCCAAGATGCGTGCCGCCCGGTTGCTGTGGGCTCGACTCGTCGCCGATCTCGGTGCGACGAATCCCAAGTCACTGTCCCTTCGCACGCACTGCCAGACCTCGGGCTGGTCGCTGACCGCTCAGGATGTCCACAACAACGTCGTCCGCACCTGCGTTGAGGCGATGGCGGCGACACAGGGCCACACCCAGTCACTGCACACCAACGCTCTCGATGAAGCACTCGCGCTGCCGACTGATGCCTCCGCACGCATCGCCCGCAACACGCAGTTGTTCCTTCAGCAGGAGTCCGCCACCACCCGCGTCATCGACCCCTGGGGTGGCTCCTACTACATCGAGAAACTCACCGCCGATCTCGCCGCACGTGCCTGGGAGCACATCCGCGAGGTCGAGGAGGCAGGTGGGATGACGGCGGCGATCGAAGCCGGGATCCCCAAGATGCGCATCGAGGAAGCCGCCGCCCGCACCCAGGCCCATATCGACACCGGGCGGCAACCGGTGATCGGGGTGAACCTCTTCCCACCTGACGTCGAGGAGTCCGTCGAGGTGCTCAAGGTCGACAACACTGCGGTGCGTGTCGAGCAACTCGCCAAGCTCGAGAGGCTGCGTGCCGAGCGAGATGAGCAGGCATGCCGAACGGCACTCTCCGCCTTGACCAAGGCGGCTGCGGATTCGGTGGACGACCGAAGAACCCCGGGCCTGGAGCAGAACTTCCTCGCCCTCGCCGTCGATGCAGCACGTGCCGGAGCCACAGTGGGGGAGATCAGCGACGCGCTGGAGAGTGTCTTCGGACGGCACACCGCCACGATCCGTACCATCCAAGGGGTGTACCGCAGGGAGGCCGCGGGAGCGGAGAACACCGAGCGCGTGCGTGAACGCGCCGCTGCCTTCGAGGCTGCCCACGGGCGCCGTCCCCGCATCCTGGTGGCCAAGATGGGGCAGGACGGCCATGACCGCGGACAGAAGGTGATCGCGACCGCGTTCGCCGACCTCGGCTTCGACGTCGATGTCGGTCCCCTGTTCTCCACGCCCCGTGAGGTCGCGCTCCAGGCGGTCGAGGCCGATGTGCACATCGTGGGAGCCTCGTCGCTGGCAGCCGGTCACCTCACCCTGGTACCGGAACTGCGCGAGGAACTCGCCAACCTCGGCCGTGACGACATCCTCATCGTGGTGGGCGGGGTGATCCCGCCCCAGGATTTCGACGCGCTGCGTGAGGCCGGAGCATCGGCGATCTTCCCACCCGGCACGGTCATCGCGGATGCCGCCGACGGTCTCCTCGATCAACTCGACGCTGCGCTGGCCTGACTCGATGCCGCCGACCATCGACCTCGACGCCTACACCGAAGGGGTGCTGGCGGGGGATCGCACCATGCTCGGACGCGCGATCACCCTCGTCGAATCCCGATCGGCCGAGCATGCTGAGCTCGCCGAAGAACTAGTGATCCGCCTGCTACCCCACGCCGGACGCAGCAGGCGGGTCGGCATCACCGGTGTGCCCGGCGTCGGCAAGTCGACGTTCATCGATGCGCTCGGCACCCACCTCACGCAGTCTGATCACCGCGTCGCCGTGCTTGCCGTCGACCCCTCATCCACGCGCTCAGGCGGCAGCATCCTGGGTGACAAGACTCGGATGGCGCGATTAGCCACCGATGAGAGTGCATTCATCCGGCCGTCTCCGACTGCGGGCACGCTCGGTGGAGTCGCCGCCGCAACTCGCGAGGCCATGGTGGTGGTCGAGGCGGGTGGTTACGACGTGGTACTCGTCGAGACGGTGGGAGTCGGCCAGTCGGAGACGACGGTGGCCAACATGACCGACTGCTTCCTCGTCCTCATGCTCGCGCGTACCGGAGACGCACTGCAGGGGATCAAGAAGGGAGTCCTCGAACTCGCCGATGTGCTTGCGGTGAACAAGGCTGATGGCCCCCATGAATCCGAAGCGAAGGCGGCGGCTCGGGAGTTGGCCAAGGCGCTCACCCTGCTCTATCCGCCCGATGCCCCCTGGGTCCCACCGGTCCTCACGTGTAGCGCGGTGACCGGCACCGGCATCGACGAGGTGTGGGCCGCAATCGAGCGCCACCGTGAGCAGATGGAATCTGCCGGTGCGTTGGCACAGCGTCGTGCACGCCAGCAGGTCGATTGGATGTGGGCGACGGTCGAGGAGCACCTGGTCAGCGGGTTCAAAGCCCGGTCGAGGGTGCGTGAGCAGGCCACACACCTCGAAGCCGCGCTGCGCCGCGGTGAGATCACCGCGACTGCCGCCGCTCGTTCCCTCCTGGCCGACGAACCAGCCGACTAGGTCGCTGTGGGGACGAACGGGAACTGCTGCATGGATCCATCCGCCCACGGCTGGTAGGTCGGCGATAGGCGCTTCGTCGTTCGTTCCCGAGACAGGGTGTTGGCCAGGATCTGCTGGGTGTCGGAATATGCGGAATTGCCGTAGAGGTTGGTCAGTTCGCCGGGGTCTGTGGTGACGTTGTACATCTCGAACTGATCGGCCGGTGGCGCGATCTGACCATTGGTCGGATTCATCGTCTTGACGGTGGTCTGCGCGACGCGGTTTCCGGGTAGATTGACCGGGCCGGGGATGAAGGTCTGGACGTCCTGGACACCCGGGGTGGTCCAGAAGGCGGGGTTGTCCCAGTAGCGGGAGTACTTCCACCGCTCCATGGCGCCGTTGTCCCCGGTGGGCAGGTAGGCGACAACGGTCTCCACGCAGTTGGGTTGATCGACCGGCTGATACGGCAGACCCAGGGCCGAGATGGCGTTATCCCCCTTGAAGGGCTGATCGTCGGTCATGAAATAAACCGGGTCGTCACGAAGTCGTTCGGGACTCCGCTCGCCGAGCAGGACCGGGGAGAGGTCGCGCCCGACAAGGCGCCGCACCTGGGTGTGCGATTGATTGAGCCGCTTGGCGAGCACCTTCTCGTCGAGGCCGGCTAGTCCGAGCATCGTCGGAAGCAGGTCGGCGTGCGAGGTCAGGATGTCGCTGGACTGGGCCTCGGGGAACAGCCGTGGGTTATGGAAGATGAAGGGGACCCGCAGCATCTCCTCATAGGCTGAGTGCCACTTCTGGAACATACCGCCGTGGGCGCCGAGCATCTCGCCGTGATCGGAGAGGTAGATCACGATGGTGTCGCGGTACTGGCGGGAATCATCGGTGAGGGCATCGATGACGCGCTGGATCTGCTGATCGACGTTCTTTTGCAGCTGGTAGTAGAAGCGGTGGTACTGCTCGTTGTTCATCAGCGGCTGGAAGCCGTCGGGGTAGCGGGCGACGAAACTGGCCTGCGCATCCGGCTTGGTGCTCAGGTCCTCACTGGCCGACGTGAAGTAGTCGTTGGTGAACAGGTCGCGCGGCACATTCGAGCCGATGAGCTGCTCGGCGAGGTAGAACGAGCCCTGGGCACCGGACAGGTCTCCGGCGAGGGTGTAGTTGCCCCACAGTGTGATGTCGTGGGGATTGACGAAGGAGGTGACGAGCAGCCACGGCTTGTCATTGCGGCGCAACTGCTGCAATTGCTCGACGCCAAGATCGGCGTAGACCTCGTCGCGACCGCGGCCGAGGGGCCCGGAGGATCCGGAGTTCAACGGATTCGAACCGTGGGGCTCTGGGCCGATGAACCCGGTGAAGCCATAGGACTCCAGCCGCTCGGATTCGAGGTAGATGTCCTCGAGGTAGGGATCACGCGTACCGATATCGGTGTAGGAGGGGAGAGGGTTGTACGACCCGGGCTGGTAGAGATCGGCGTCGGAGATGTGCCACTTGCCCTTCCAGTAGGTGTCGTACCCGGCGTTGCGGAACCACCATCCGAGGGTCGGCACAGTCGTGGGGTCCAGCCAGTAGAGGTCCTCTTCGATCGCGCTCTTCGCTGCCCCGGAGGTCTGCGCGATGCCGTGCAGTGATGGGTACTGCCCGGTGTAGATGGAGGCACGGCTGGGCTGACAGGCGACCGACATCACATGGTGGTGGGTGAATTCGTAGCCGTTGCCTCGCAGGAAGTTCTGGGCCGGGAGGTTCTCCTGGCGCCACTTCGCGAGCGCAGCGGATTCATAGAAGGGCGCGTGTCGCTGCTCATCGACCATGATGATGAGGAAGTTGGGTCGCCGCCGCAGGCGACCGCGGGGCTTGAAAGCTGGCGCGGAAGCAGCCTGGGCGGATCCGGTCGCGGTCGCTGCCAACCCGGCACCGATGCCGGCGACGCCGGCCGCCTGCAGCAGGCGACGGCGACTCAAGGATGCGTTCGTGTCGGTCATGCCGAGCCCTTCTCGCTGAGGTAGATGTCACCGGTATCGACCCGGTAGGTCACGGTGTAGTCGAAGTAGACCGCGTTACCCGTGTTGATCACGGGCTTGCCGCGTGGGATCACCTTCACGAGATTTCGCGAGCCCTGCGTCCCAGCAAGGAACCGGTAGCCGAAGAAGGCACTGCTGCCTGCGGCCAGTTCCACCAGGGTGCCGGCGCGTAAGCGCTTCGCCGGTGTGGTCGGTAGGTCCGCGAAGGGCTTGCCCGTGATCCGCATGAGGGTGAAGCCGGAATCGAACCAGGTGGCGACGCAGCGTTCGGGTCCTTCGTCGAACTGCCAGCAGCCATCTGCTGCGTGGTCATCCCAGACGGGGGAGCCCAGAGTGTCGACTCCGGCGGATGGGAGCGTGAAGTGCATGAGCGAGTCAGCTGGTGCCTGCGCGCCGAGGATAAGGGCACTGGACCGATCGGTCGCCCGAGGATTGTTCCGCACGAAGTGCATGCTCCAGCCGCGGGCGAGTTCGCCGGGCATCGACATCAGGGGATTGGTGAGGTTGCCGGAGCCGACACCGAGGCCGATGATCCCCATGACTCCGAGCTTCTTCCACCTCTTGATGTAGGTGTTGTCGGTAGAGATCATTGCGAAGGTCTGGTCGGAGGTCGTGGACACCCCACCGAGGGTCAGCGGGGCCCTGCCCACGAAGCCTTTGATCTTCTTCCCGGAGACTCGTCCGGTAAAGCCCTGGGCCGTGATCTGCGCACCTGAGGGAACATCTCCCCACAGGTGCAGGCCGATGATCCCGGTGTCCACCATCACCTTGATGGGTCGAGAATCTCCGACCTGGATTCGCATGATGGCGCTCTGCCCGGATTTGCCCGGGGTGTCGATGGTCTGAATGGGGACTGAGACGGTGACGGGATCACTTGCAGTGGCCGAGTGTGCGGTGGCTGGTATCGCCCCCAGTGATGCGGCTACCAGACTGATTCCAGCGACTGTCGCGAGTGCTCGGGCCT